>CAYSAR010000018.1:0-19457 GCA_964428985.1 uncultured Gemmatimonadaceae bacterium
TGTGCAAGGCGATGAACCGCTCGCTGACAAACGTGCTCTTCGGCGCCTTCGGCGCGACGGTGACGGCAGGCGGCAAGAGCGCCGCCGGCCTCACGGTGAACACGACGAGCGTCGAGGACGCGGCGGTGCAGCTCGCGTACGCGCAGCAGGTGATCGTCGTGCCCGGATACGGACTCGCGGTGGCCCAGGCGCAGCACCAGGTGCGCGAACTCATGGAGCTCATCGAGAAGCGTGGCGGCACGGTGAAGTTCGCGATCCATCCCGTCGCCGGCCGCATGCCAGGGCACATGAACGTGCTGTTGGCCGAGGCGAACATCCCGTACGATCGCCTCTTCGACATGGACGACGTGAACGGGGAGTTCGAGCGGACCGACGTCGCGCTCGTCATCGGCGCGAACGACGTCGTGAACCCGGCGGCGCGCACCGATCCGTCGAGCCCGATCTTCGGGATGCCCATCCTCAACGCCGACCACGCGAAGCGCATCATCGTGCTCAAGCGCGGCATGAGCGCGGGCTTCGCCGGCATCGAGAACGAGCTGTTCTACGATTCCAAGACGCAGATGCTCTTCGGCGACGCCAAGGGGACGCTGACGAAGCTGGTTTCCGAGGTGAAACAGGTCTAGGCGGCCAAGCGGCGGGGCCGTTTCAAACCCTGCGGCAGACCGGCCTGTCCGAGCCGGGGAATCCGATTGCGCCTCGCCCCGTAGGGCGGGCACGATCCCGAGACCCTAGCCCGGAGCCCTGGTGCGACCCTTCCGCTTCCTCCCACTCGTGGCGACCGCCCTGGTCGCCGTCATCGCGACGCCCGCGCACGCACAGGAACGCCACGTCCTGACCGGCGCGGGTGCGACCATCTGGAACCTCGCCGGCGAGGTGCGCCTCGTCGCCGGCACCGGTTCGGACGTCGTCGTCGAGGTGACTCGGGGCGGCGAGGATGGCGGCCGGCTCGATGTCTCCGCCTCCGGCGGCTCGCTGCGCGTGCGCTACCCGAGCGATGAGGTCGTCTACCGGCGACCGGCGACCGGACGCCGCGGGAACAGCCGCACCGCGCTCCGCGTGCATAATGATGGGACGTTCGGCGGCTCGTGGAACGACGGCGGGCGGCGCGTCACGATCCGCACGAGCGGGTCCGGTCTCGAGGCGCATGCGGACCTGCGCGTAGAGGTCCCCGTCGGCAAGCGCGTCGAGGTGCATCTCGCGCTCGGTGAGGCGTCGGTCGAGAACGTCGATGGCGACCTGCGCATCGACGTGCATGCGGCGAGCGTCACTGCGACCGGCACGAAGGGACGGCTCTCGATCGACGCCGGCTCCGGCTCGGTGCGCGTCGAGCGGGGTGAGGGCGAACTCGACGTCGACACGGGATCGGGCTCGACGGACGTGAACGGCTTCACCGGACGGTCGATCACCGTGGACGCCGGGTCAGGCGGCGTCGACATCCGTCAGGCGACGGTCGAGCGACTCTCGGTGGACGTCGGGTCGGGGCATGTGAGCCTCGAGGGCGTCGGATCGGACAACGTCTCGGTCGACACCGGCTCGGGTGGCGTCGACCTCGTGCTGACGAAGACCCCACGCGACACCGAGATCGACACCGGTTCCGGCAGCGTGCGCATCGGCCTTCCCGCCGACGCGAACCTCGACGTCGACATCGAGACCGGCTCGGGGGGCATCTCGAGCGACTTCCCCGTCACGATGGACAAGGTGCGTCGCAACGAGCTGCGCGGACGCATCGGACAGGGCGGCAGTCGGCTCATCGTCAGCACCGGCTCCGGCAGCGTGCGGATGCGCCGGATGTAGTCGCGAGCGCCCGACGGCCTTCGGCGGCGCGGGGCGGGGCTAGATCTCCCCGCGCCGCGCCGCTTGCGCGATGTGGTCCGCCGCGCGGAACGCGAGCGCCTGGATCGTCAGCGTCGGTTGCCCGCGGCCGCTCGTCACGAACGAGCTGCCATCGACGACGAAGAGGTTCGGCACGTCGTGCGCGCGGTGGTACTTATCCACGACCGACGTGCGTGGGTCGTTGCCCATGCGGCAGGTGCCGAGCAGGTGCACCGCGAACGCCGGCGCATCCTCGTTGATCGGATCATCGTGGATGCGCGTCGCGCCGGCGGCCTGGAGCAGGCGCGTCGCTCATTGCGCGAGCCCGACGGCGAGCTGGTCGATGATGAACGCGTAGCGGAACGCCTGTTGCTTGAGACGCTCGTACCGTCCCGAACTCCCGCCATGCCCCGCGCCCATGTTCATCTTGAGCAGGATCGGGTTCGAACCCGTCGCCTTCGCCCGAAGCCGGGCGACCCACTTCGTCGGCTCCCAGTACGCGACGCGCGAGTCGTTGATGCCGCTCGTGACGAGCAGCCGCGGATACGCCTGCGCCTTCACGTTGTCATACGGCGAGTACTGGATCATGTAGTCGTACTCGGCCTTCGTCGCGGGGTTGCCCCACTGCTCCCATTCCTGCGCGGTGAGCGGGATGCTCGCGTCGAGCATCGTGTTGATCACGTCGACGAACGGCACGTCGGCGACGATGACCTTGAAGAGGTCGGGGCGCATGTTCGCGATGGCACCCATGAGGAGCCCGCCGGCGCTGCCGCCGTTCGCGGCGAGGCGATCGGCCGAGGTATATCGCTCACGCACGAGATGTTCGGCGACGTCGATGAAGTCGGTGAACGTGTTCATCTTCTTCATCATCTTCCCGTCGTCGTACCAGCCGCGGCCCATCTCCTGGCCACCGCGCACGTGCGCGATCGCGTACGTGATGTCGCGGTCGATGAGCGAGAAGCGCCCCGAGCTGAACGTCGGTTCGGTCGTCGAGCCGTACGAGCCGTAGGCGTAGAGCAACAGCGGCCGCTTGCCGTCGCGCTGCAGCCCGCGCTTGTAGACGAGCGAGACCGGGACCTTCGTGCCGTCGCGCGCGATCGCGGTCGTGCGCTCGACGACGTAGCGCGACGGGTCGTACCCGCCGAGCACCTCGTCCCGCTTGCGCAGCACGCGCGAGCGGTCGGCGAACGAATAGTCATAGACGGAGTTCGGCGTGATCAGCGAGCTGTACGTGAAGCGCAGCGTCGGTGAGTCGAACTCGGGGTTGCCGCCGAGGAAGACGCCATATGCCGCCTCGGGGAAGTCGACCTCATGGAACGCGTCGCCACGCGCCGGGGCGATCCGCAGGCGACGCAATCCATCACGCCGCTCCTGCACGACGACGTGCGACTTGAACGGCAGCACGCCCTCGACGAACGCGTCCTCGCGATGGGGCACCCACTCGCGCCAGTTGTGCGGTGACGGATCGGACGTCGGCGCGAGCATGATCTTGAAGTTGCGCGCGTCCTCGTTCGTCACGATGTAGAACACGCCCTCGCCGGCGTCGACCTCGTACTCGACGCCTGGGCGCCGCGGCGCGATCATGCGCGGCACCGCGGTCGGCTCCGAGGCGGGGATCACGTGCCATTCACTCGACGTGAACGACCCGCTCGAGATGAGGATCCAGTCGCCGCTGCGCGACCGCTGCACGCCGACGTTGAAGAGCACGTCGGTGTCCTGATACACGCTCACGTCCTGCGCGCGCGGCGTCCCCACGACATGGCGCCAGACGCGGTCGCCGCGCTTCGCGGAATCCGGCGTCATGTAGAAGATCGTGCGGTTGTCGTTCGCCCAGGCGAGGCCCCAGCTCAGCTTCTCGATGCGGTCGGGGAGCCACTGCCCGGTCTGCAGGTCTTTCACGCGCAGCACGAAATCCTCGTAGCCGTTCGTGTCGACGAGCACGGCGAGGTAGCGGTGGTCGGGACTCACCTCCATGCCGCCGAGCTGGTAGAACGCGTGGCCCTCGGCCTCCGCGTTCTGATCGAAGTAGACCTCCTCCGGCGCGGTCTCGCTGCCGCGGCGCCGGACGTAGATCGGGTACGCCTTCCCCTTCTCGGTGCGCGACTGGTAGAACCATTCGCCTCGGCGCACCGGCACGCCCGAGTCATCCTCCTTGATGCGCGCGAGCATCTCGTCGTAGAGCTGCCGCTGCAACTCCACGGTGTGCGCCATCATGGCGTCGGTGTACTTGTTCTCGGCCTCGAGGTACGGGATCGTCTCGGGATCGTTGCGGTCGCGGAAGTAGGCGTACTCGTCCACGCGCGTCATGCCGTGCAGCGTCGTCATGACGGGGCGCGGCTTCGCAACGGGCGGCGAGGGAATCTGGGCGTCGGTGGACATCGGCAGGGCGAGAATGGACGTGAGGAGCGCGAGATGCGCTCCCGGCCGTGCGATCCGCATGGGGAGCTCCGGTGAGCAGGCCGATAATATGCGGCGCCGCACCCGCGTTAGCTTACCGGCGAGCGCCCTGTCCTCCCGTCCCGTTCCCGCCGTGTCGCGATCGCCCGGAACCCACCTGCTCCGACTCTGGAACCGGCTCCGCCCGCTCCCCGGCGGCGAGTGGCTCTTCGCGCGCATCTTCCGCTGGACCGTGCCCTACTCCGGCAGCGTGCGGCCGCGCATCCGCGCGCTCGAGCCCGGCTATTGTCGCGTCGAGATCCCCGACCGTCGTTCGAACCGCCAGCATCTCGGCTCCGTCCATGCGATCGCCCTCCTCAACGTCGCCGAGCAAGCGAGCGGCCTCGCGATGCTGGCGGGACTCCCCGACGGCGTGCGCGGCATCGTCACCCACATCAGCATGCAGTACCTGAAGAAGGCGCGCGGGACGATCGCCGCCGAGAGCCGCGTGACGGTGCCGAGCGTCAGCGGTGACATGGACTTCGATGTCACCGCCGATTGCATCGATCGCGAGGGCACCGTGGTCGCACGCGCGACGGTGCGGTGGCGCCTCGGCCCCGTCCGGCCGAAGGCGTGATCGCGACGATGGAGACCGCGTTCACCAGGCATGCCGGCGTGCGCGTGCCGCTCATCTGCGGCCCGATGTACCCCTGCTCGAACCCCGAGCTCGTCGCGGCGGTGAGCGAGGCCGGCGCGCTCGGCATCGTGCAGCCGATCTCGCTCACGTACGTACACGGGCACGAGTTCCGCGCGGGACTCCGCTTCATCCGCTCGCTGACCGCGAAGCCGATCGGCTTCAACGCGCTCATCGAAGGGTCGAACCGGATGTACATGGAGCGCATGGCGCGGTGGATCGACGTCGCGCTCGACGAAGGCGTGCGCTTCTTCATCACGTCGCTCGGCAACCCGCGCTGGGTGTGCGAGCGCGTGCATGCGGTGGGCGGTGTCGTCTACCACGACGTCACCGAGCTCAAGTGGGCCCTGAGGGGGCGCGATGCGGGCGTCGACGGGCTGATCGCGGTCAACGCGCGCGCCGGCGGCCACGCCGGACCGAAGACGCCAGAGCAACTCATCGATGAGATCGGTCCGTTGGGCCTCCCGATGGTCTCCGCCGGCGGCGTCGGCACGCCGGCCGAGTTCGCGCGCCAACTCCAGCTCGGCTACGCCGCCGTGCAGGCCGGCACGCGCTTCATCGCGACGCCGGAGTGCAAGGCGAGCGACGCGTACAAGCAGGCGATCCTCGACGCCGAGGAAGAGGACATCGTGCTCACCGAGCGCCTGACCGGCGTCCCCGTCGCGGTGATCCGCAACGCGCATGTGGAGCGGCTCGGGACGAAGGCGGGATGGTTCGCGCGGCGCATGCTGCGCGGACGACGGACGAAGCACTGGATGCGCGCGTGGTACGCGCTCAACTCCGTGCGGCGCCTCAAGCGCTCACTGCTGCGCGACGATGCCCGGCAGGAGTACTGGCAGGCGGGACGCTCGGTCGCGGGAATCCATGATCTCCGACCCGCGGCTGAAATAGTCCGGGACTTCGCCGCCGTGCTCCACTAGCGTCCGCGACTCGTGGCTGCGCGGCCACCAGCGGTGCGTGAGCAGCGTGACGCGGCCGGGATGCACCGTGACGCGCCCGAGCGAGACGACGTCCGAGCCGCGTAGCACCTCGATCTCATGCTCGCCGACCGGGAGCCGCAGCCGGGTGATGGCGACGCGGTCGGGGAGCAGCTGCCACGCGCGCAGGTCGGGCTGGTCGAGCACCGCCGAGGTCGCACCGGTCGCGAGCAGGCCGATGCCGAGCAGCACATGGCCGATCGCGTTGGCCTTGCCATCCTTCTTGTCGTCGTCGTCCTTCTTGCCGTCGGCGGCCTTCTCCAGCGACTTGCCTGCGGCATCGAACGCGGCGTCGCGCAGCACCGCGCGCGCGATCGCGCGCGCGAGTCGCATCGGCTGCTGGCGCTCGAAGTCGTCGCGCACCGAGGCGGTGACATCGGCGACGATGGTCGGCGCCATGAGGTCGGGCGCCGTCGGCACGCGCGCGCCCAGCGAGTGCGCGATGCGCGTTTCGGCCGGCAGGTCGCCGCCACTCGCATGCGCGTGCGCCGTGAGGTCGTCGCGCGGCGTGGCCACGAACTCCGGCCATTGGAGCGTGATGCTCTTGAACGACGACCACTCCCGCTGGAGATGCCGACGCCGGCGGAGCTCGCCGACCGTCGTCAGGCGCAGCGTGTCGTCGTCGCCATTGAGATGCGCGAGCTCGTCATCCGTGTACCAGAAGGTCATGCCCGCGGGCACCGGGCGGCCGACGAAGCCGTCCTCGACGAGCACGACGACGTCGCCATGCGACTCGTCGGGCGGCAGCGTATCGCCGGGCAGCTCGCGCAGCAGCACGGCCGCGTTGCGGAACGAGACATCGGCGTCGTTGCGCTCGCCCGCGAGTTCATAGAGCACCCCGGCGACGTAGCGCATCACGCCGCGGACGTCATCACCGGGCTGCGGGCCGGCGTCGCTCTCGAGGAGCGTCGAGAGCCGGCGCGCCTCGACCGCCGCCGAACCCGGCTCGCTGCGCGCGAGCCAAGCGAGGCCGCCATAGAACGGGATGAACATCCGCTCGACCGGGCCCGGATAGTACGGCAGCGCCGCGTCCGACGTGACGAGCGACATGGCGCCGTCGCCGATGCGCTTCGTCCAGCGGTCGTGCGCGATCTCCCACGCTCGGTCCATCGCCTTCGCCCCCGACTCGTGCTCGCCGGCATGCAGCGCGACGACGCCGCGATACATGTGGCGGAGCAGCGCGTCGGCGGGCGCGACGTCCTTCGACTTGAGCGATTCGAACGCGGCGTCGAACTGTCCGGCCGAGAGCTTCGCGCGCAGGCCGCGTTCGGCCGGGATGCCGGCCGGCCCCGCACGCCAGGACTGCGTCGCAGCGGCGCACCCCGCTCCCTGGAGCACCAGGAGAACGAGGAACGCCGCGGCGACGGGCCGGACGACGCGCCGGGACGGATGGCGACGCGTGCCGACCACCGTGGCTACCTGACCTGCTTCTCGAGCACGACGATGCGCTGCTGTGCGAGCGCGATCGCCTCGGCGAGCTTCGCGTTCGCGTCACCCTGCGCCCGGATGCGCTCGACCTCGAGCGAGAGCAGGAATCGCTGATAGCGCATGAGCGCCTCCTGCGGCCGCAGCTGGAGGTCGAGCAGGCGCGCGGCCTTGAATTGCGGATCGGCGGCCTCGGGGTCGAGGACGCTCGCGCGGTCATAACGGTTCAGCGCGCCGTCGAGGTCATTCGCGGCGACGAGATCGTCGCCCTCGCGCACGAGCGCGTCGGCGGCGGCCTTCGCCTGCGCGGCGGCCGTCGCGTCCTGCGGACGGCTCGCGACGACGATGCCCTGCGGGCCACGCCGGCTGATCACCGCCGATCGCCCACCCGCGAGCTGCACCATGACGAGTTCGCCCGTGCGGTCCGCCGGTGGCGCGGTGCGCGTCGCCGGCACCATGACGGCGTCGCCCCCGCCCCGACGCACGACCCACGCCTCGGGCGTCGACCGCGTCGAGGCGTAGACCTGCGCCTCGCTCATGCCGATCGCGATCTCGCCGCGCGCGACGGCGGCGCAGAGCTCGGGCGCGCAGTTCGCGAGCGCGATGGCGTTGATCGAGTCCATCGTCGCCTTGATCCCGTCGCGCTCGGCCGCGATCGACGGCGCGGCGAGCGAGCCCTCGGCCGCCGGTACGCGGTCGCCGTTCACCATCACCGGCTCTTCGTGGATGCGCTGGGGGTAGGGGGCGCAGGCGGCGGCGCCGAGCACGGCGAGGAACGTGGTCGTCTGGCGCGAAAGGAAGATCGTGGGTCGCATGGATACGGGCTCCGAGGTTGGGAACGACAACCGCAGGTAGCAGAGGGCAGGTGGCAGAGAGCAGATGGATTCAGCGGCGGTCGCGTCTGCCGCCTGCCACCTGCCCTCTGCCGTCTCGAGCTACGGTGTCAACCGCCGCCGCTGGATGTACTTCTTGATCTTGTGCTGCCCCACCCAGACCTTCGCGTTCGATTCCAGGTCGATGAGCGTCGCGTCCACCTGGTAGAACACGATCTTCTCGCGGCCTTCGGAGTCCTCGATCGCCTGGACGTCGCCTTGGAGCATGAAGCGCGCGCCCTGCTCGCGGGCGAGTCGCGCGCGCGTCTCGGCGCTCGCGTTCGTCTGTTGGTCCTGCCGCTCGGCGCGGATCTCCTCGCGCTCATCGGCGCTCGCGACGACGCGCACCGTGCCGCTCTGCACGTAGGCGCGCTCGAGGTCCCGCACGAACGTGCCGATCGCGATGTGCTCCATCGTGCGGTTCCGGAAATCCCCGACGATGACGGTCGGTGCGTTGCCGCCGTTCGCCGCGGACCACTCGCGGGCCCAGGTGGCGTTGAGCGATTGGTCGATGAGTTCATTCGCGACGAGCCGCGAGTCGGTGTCGTTCCACTTGCCCGAGAGGTCGGTCACCGACGTCGGGTCGACGCGCGAGACGCGCTTGATGCCGCACGCCGAGAGGGTGAGCGCGGCGGCGACGAGGAGGAGCGCCTGCGTGGGCTTCGGACGGAACATGCTGGCTCCCGGAGGAGGGGGGTCGGATTCGGCTCTTGCCGGTGGGACCACATCAGTGACGCGGCCGTCACCGGACGACTACCAGTGCACGGTTCGCACCAATCTGTACCAGTTGCGTAAGTCATTGCAGGACAACGTCAGTACGTGACGTGCCGTGTGCCGGTGTCTCCCGGGGCGGACACGGTGTGTCGCAGTTCGCGATAGATTCCCCCCGCCCATCCCACCTCCAACGCACGAGCCATGGCCAGCGACATCATCGACTATCGGATCGTCGGCGACGACATGCAGGGCGTCATCGTGACCCTCGACCCCGGCGAGGCGGTGATCGCCGAGGCCGGCTCGATGATGTACATGGAGGACGGCATCCAGGTCGCGACGACGCTGGATCCGAACTCGAGTGGCGTCGGCATGTTCGGCAAGCTGCTCGGCGCCGGGAAGCGCATGCTCACCGGCGAGAGCTTCTTCATCACGATGTTCGGCAACGCCGCGTCGCGCCGGCGGGACGTCGCGTTCGCCGCGCCGATGCCCGGCAAGGTGTTCGTCGCCGACCTCAAGCAGTGGGGCGGCGAGCTCATCGCGCAGAAGGACGGCTTCCTCTGCGCGGCGCGCGGCATCGACATCGACATCGCCTTCACGCGCCGCATCGGCGCGGGCTTCTTCGGCGGCGAAGGCTTCATCCTGCAGCGCCTGCGTGGTGATGGACTCGCTTTCCTCCATTCCTGTGGCACGCTCATCGAACGTGACCTGCAACAGGGCGAGGTCCTGCGCGTCGACACTGGTTGCCTCGTCGCGATGCAGCCGACGGTCGACTATGACATCGAGATGGTGAAGGGCATCAAGACCATGGTCTTCGGCGGCGAGGGCCTCTTCTACGTGAAGCTCACCGGCCCGGGTCGCGTGATCCTGCAAACGCTTCCCTTCTCGCGTCTCGCCGAGCGCGTCATCGCGCACGCGCCGGCGATCAAGGGCGGACGCGGCGGCGTGGGCGGGCTCCTCGGCGCATTGGGCGATCGCGGCTGATGCGGACCCGCGCGATCACCGGCACGGTCGCCGCGCTCGCGCTCGGGGCCGCGCTCTACGTCGGCTTCGTGCCGGTACGCGGCATCCCCGCGCTCGGCGGACTGCTCGATCCCGTGCGCGGGCTCTGGGCGGTCTCGCGGGTCGCCGAGCTGCCGACGGAGCAGGAGGTCGCGCTGCCTGGACTCGGCGTGGACGTCGACGTGCGCTTCGACGACCGCGCCGTGCCGCACATCTTCGCATCGAGCGAAGCCGACGCGTATCGCGCGCTGGGATGGGTGCATGCGCGCGATCGCCTCTTCCAGATGGAACTGACGCAACGCGCGGTCGCCGGCACGCTCACCGAACTCGCCGGAGCGCGCGTGCTCCCGCTCGATCGCGAGGCGCGGCGGCAAGCCCTCGATGTGGCCGCCGAGGCGAAGTGGGCGGCGATCCCATCGGACTCACCGACGCGCGCGTTGATCGTCGCCTACATGGAAGGCGTGAACGCCTACATCGACGCGATGCGTCCGGAGGAGTTGCCGATCGAGTACCGGCTCCTCGGCCGCACGCCGCGACGTTTCGAACCGCAGGACACGTATTACCTGCTCGGCCGCATGTCGCTCACGCTCGCATGGCAGGACGGCGAGCTGAGGCGTGGCGGCCTCGAAGCGCTCGTCGGCAAGGCGGCGGCCGAGGCGCTCTTCCCCGTGAACGCCCCGATCCAAGAACCGATCGAGCCGGTGCCCGGACGTACCGCGGCGCGCGTCAGCGACGTCCGCCTCCCCGCGCCGACGCCACCGAGTCCCGTGGATGTCGCGCGCGCGCGGGAGGCGAGCGCGCTCCGGACGCTGTTCGCGAACGCCGCCGCACCGACGCGCGGAGAGGCGATGGTCGGCAGCAACAACTGGGCGGTCGCACCCTCACGCACGGCGGCGGGCCATGCGTTGCTCGCCGGCGACCCCCACCTGCAGCTCACGCTCCCGAGCATCTGGTACGAGGCGCACATCGTCGTGCCGGGCCAGCTCGACGTCTACGGCGTGACGCTGCCGCTCGCACCGCTCGTGCCGATCGGGTTCAACCGCGACGTCGCGTGGACGGCGACGAACACCGGCGCCGACGTGCTCGACTTCTACCGGGAGACGGTCGACGACACGGCGTCGCCGCGGCGCTATCGCGTCGACGGCGAGTGGCGTGAACTGCGCACGCGCGTCGCGTCGTTCCGCGACCCGCAGGGCACGCAGATCGCGGCCGAGACGCTGTACACGACGCATCGCGGTCCGATGGTGCGGTCGCCCCTTGGCTACGTCTCGATGCGATGGACGGCGCTCGAGCCGTCCGACGAGGGCGCCGCGCTGCATGCGGCGAGTCGCGCGCGCAGCGCGCAGGAATGGTATGACGCGATGGCGTCCTACCGGGCGCCGGCGCAGAACTTCCTCGTCGCCGATCGCGACGGGCACATCGGCATCCGCTCCACCGGTCGCTTCCCGATCCGCCCTGGCGATGGCCGTGGCGATCGCATCTTCGATGGCGCGACGTCGACCGTCGATTGGACCGGCGATTGGCCGCTCGACCGGTACCCACAGGCGCTGGACCCGGCGCAGGGTTACCTCGCGAGCGCGAACCAGCAGCCCATCGACCCGGCAGTGCGACCCGGGTACCTCGGCTGGGATTGGCCGACGCCGTGGCGCGCGATGCGCATCAACCGCCTCCTGCGCGAGGATGCGCGCATGACGCCGGAAACCATGTGGCGGGCGCACACCGATCCGCACAGTGAGCTCACTGACGTGCTGCTCGCGCGTCTCGACGACGCCGTCGCGGCGGCCCGACGCGCCGGGTCGCTCGACACGGCCGATTCGGCCGCGGTCGCGTTCCTCGAGTCGTGGGATCGAAAGTTCGACGTCGACAGCCGCGGCGCCGTGCTCTTCGACCAGTTCCAGGCGGCGCTCACGCGTCACACGTGGGACGAGCTGGCCGTACCCGGCGAATCGCGTCGCCTTGCCACACCCGGCAGCGCGATGCTCGCGGTGCTGCTGCGTGATGAGGCATCGGAGTGGTGGGACGATCGCTCGACCGCCGAGCGGATCGAACGACGCGACGAGATCCTCCTCGCGAGCCTGCGCGACGCGTGGGCCACGGCCCGCACGCGCTTTGGCAACGACCCGCAAGCCTGGCGGTGGGGCGACATCCGCCGCGTGCATGTCCGGCACCTGCTCCGACTGCCGGGTTTCGGCCGTGAATCGCTCTCGGTGCAGTCGGGGCCGGGTACGCTCTCGCCTTCGGATGCCGGCGGGACGCACGGCGCGAGCTGGCGCTTCGTCGTCGAGCTCGGCGACCCGGTGCGCGCGTGGGGCACCTACCCCGGTGGCCAGTCGGGGAACCCCGTCTCCACGCGCTACGCCGATCGCATCAGCCAGTGGCAGCGCGGCGAGCTATCCGAGCTGCGCTTTCCGCAGCGCGCCGCGGACCTCCCGGATTCGCTCGTCACGAGCCGCCTCACGCTGCGAGGCGGACGATGACGATGCGCCGAGTCGCCGAGTTCGCGCTCGTCACGCTCGCCATGATCGCGACGGGTTGGCTCCTCGCGTGGTGGACGGTGCCCGTGGTCGCCGCGGCATGGGCGCTGACGCATCCGTCCGCGCGCTGGGTTCCGCTCGCTGCCGGCGTCGCGGGCACGCTGAGCTGGGCTGTCCTGCTCTTGCTCGCATCGACGCCGGGCGACGTCCAGCGGGTCGCCGACGTGGCCGGTGCGGCAATGGGCATCGGCGCGGCGCCGCTGCTGCTGCTGACATTGCTCTACCCCGCCCTCCTCGCCGTCGCGGCCGCTTCGCTCGCGCGCGCGCTCGTGCCCGCGCCGGCGCGTCGCTAGCGCTTCCGCGCGGCGCGCCGCTTCGTTCCCGACTTCTTCGCCGCCGCCCGCTTGCGCGGGACCTTGCCGCCTTCGCGCCGCGCCTCGGCGAGCCCGATCGCGATCGCCTGCTTGCGACTCGTCACCTTCTTGCCCGAGCCGCTGCGCAGCGTGCCGCGCTTCCGCTCGCGCATCGTCTCCTCGACCTTCTCGTTCGCCTTCTTGCCGTACTTCGCCATGTTCGCCTCCGGGTCGGGGCGCCGTTCATCGGCGCCGCGACCATCGCCCGCATCGGGCGTGCCACGTCAGATCGCTGCGAGCACCGCGCGCACGCGTGCGTCTGGTTCGCCGCGTCGCGACACGAGGTAGAGCGCGGTCGGGATCGAGAAGCCGACCGCCGGGACGGCGATCAACCCTGATGGAGGCAGCGCGCGCATCGAGCGCACGCCGAGTGTCCACCCGTCCGAGTGCGCGACGAATCGCCACAGGGCGCGCGGCCCCTCGAACGTCGAGCCGATGCGCGGGTCGATGCCGACGCGGCGCAGTTCGACGAGCAAACGCTGGAGGAACCGCGTGTCCTCGGTCGCGCCCATGAAGAGGAACGGACGTTCCGCGAGATCCGCGCTCGAGAGCGCGACGCGTCGCGCGAGGTCGCTCCCCGCCGCCACGAGCACCGAGTCGAGCGGGTCGTCGACGAGGTGTCGCGCCTCGAGCGACGGATCCCCGAGCGACGTATCGAGGAGAAGCAGGATCGCGCCGTCGATCTCGCCGCGCGCGAGCGCCCGAGGGATCTGCGGCGAGCCCATCTCGCGCACCTCGAGCGCGATGCCCGGGAACTCGGTCGCGGCGCGACGCAGGAACGACCGCATCCGCTCCTGCGTCAGCGGTGTCGGGACGATGCCGATCGTGCACTTGCGCGAGACGCCGCGGTGCGCGAGCCGCGCGGCGGCCGTCGACGCCTGGACGGCCTCGACCGTGGCGCGCGCGGCGTCGCGCATGACCGCGCCGGCGACCGTGAGTGCGAGCGCGTGACCGCGTCGCTCGACGAGTGAGGCGCCGACGATCCGCTCGAGGGCGCTGATCTGGCGCGAGACCGCCGACTTCGTGCGCTGCAGCGTGTGCGCGGCGTCGGTCAGCGAGCCGTCGTTCGCGACCGCGAGCAGGGCGCTCAGGTGGCGCAGCTCGAGGCCGCTCTCGACGTGCGGTCGGGGCGAGGGAAACGCGGCCGGACGCTCAATGGACCCGCCGCGATAGGCGCGCACGACCAGGCGGGCGACGCGTTGCTCCACCGCGGAGAGCCCGCCACGGCGCCAGCGGACGACGAGCGGCAGCTCGACGTCGAGCCCTTCGACGCGGACCGACGCGAGCCCGAACGGCGGATTGGCGTCCTGCAACTCGGTGGCGGGCACCCACCCTTCCCCGGCAGCGGCGAGCGCATACGCCGTCTCGAGCGTGTCGCAGTCGAGCGGCTCGGAGAGACCGATGTCGCGCATCGCGCGGACGATGCGCGGGAACGTGTACCCATGCGTGCGACCGGGGACGAGGAGCAAGAGATCGGCCAGCTCGGCGGACGTCACGACCTCGCGCCCGGCGAGGGGGTGCGACTCGGCGAGCAATGCGTACTTGATGGAGACGCTCCGCAGCGTCCGCCGATCGAGTCCACGGTGATGCGGCGTCTCCTCGGTGCCCAAGGCGAGGTGGACGTCGCCGGCGAGTAGCGCGCGGGTGTGGTCCTGCGTCGGGATCTCGCGCACTTGGAGCGTGATCCACGGCTCCTCGTGCGCGATCGACGAGATCGCGGCGCCGACCTGCGCGTCGTCGAGCGCGAGCCGGCCCAGCGCGATGCGGACCGTCCCGAGCCGTCCGGCCGAGGCGAGCCGTGCCCTGCCCATCGCCACCGACAGGCCGCCGTGCAGCGGCCGGACCCCCGACGTGAGCGCGTGGCCGGCACCGGTGAGCCGGACGCCATGCGAACTGCGCTCGAGCAGTGCCACACCGACGTCCTCCTCGAGCGCCCGCAGGTGTCGGGAGAGGGCGGGTTGCGCGATGCCCAACTCCTTTGCCGCTCGTCCGATGCTACGGTGGTCCGCGACCGCGATGAGTATGCGAAGTCGGCGGAGCTCCACAGTCCCCCGGGGCGACGGGTCATGCCGGCTGTGCAACTTCAGTCGGCGTAATAACTATGAATAGGGCCCAATGACGTGAGCCATGTCATTGCGAACGCGTCGTCTGGGCCACACTGTCCAGAAAGTATCAGGCTTCCCTTTACTGGGCGAGAGCATGGAATCGGCAGACCGCGGCGGCCGCCGCGCGCCTTGGGCCTCCCTGTCCTTGGAACGGAAGCTTCCGATACTGATCGGCGGCTTCCTGTTGCTCGCGAGCGTCGCCCTCACGGTCGCCGGCTACCTCGCCGTCCGTCGAAACGCCATCGTCGCCGGCGAGGGTCGCGTCGAGTCCCTCACGCGCCAACTGCGCGACGTACTGAGCGCGAACCAAAGCACCCAGGCCCGCACGATCGCGCGGCGGCTCGCCGCCGAACCGGCGATCGTCGCCTATGCGTCCGCCCCGACGGAATCGCGCCGCGGCGCCGCCCTCGAGGCGTTGCGCACGTCGGCCCCTACGTCCGAGAGCTTCCTCGGCGCGACGCTCCGCGCGCGCGATGGGTCCCTCAACCTCACGACGCTCCCGGAAGGACTCGCCGCGCGGCTCGGCGACCGCGAGGTCGGCATCGTCGAGGACACCCGCTTCGCTGATTCGGCGCGCGTCGGCCGGTTCCACCGGCTCGGCGACACGCTCGTCTACGCAAGCGTGGCACCGCTCGCGCCGGCGCCCGGCCGTCCCGAGATGCTCGTCATGCAATGGCGCAGCGTGTCCCTCTCGGCGCGGCAGCGGGAGTCGGTCATGAACCTGCTCGGGTCGAACGCGTCGCTCCTGCTCGGCAATGTGAACGACTCCATCTGGACCGACTTCGAGCACATCATCGACGAGCCGCGCGCGTACCGCGACGCGGTCGACGCGACGATCACGCACGAGCACGGCGGCGAGTCGCACCTCGCGCGCGCCGCGCCGGTGACGGGGACGCAGTGGCTCGTCGCCGTGGAGATGCCGATGAACGAGGTCCTCGCGCCGGTGACGAGCTACACGCGCCAGATCGGGGGCATCGCGCTGCTCGTGATCGGCGTCGGCCTGCTCGGCGCCTGGGCCGTCAGCCGCGACATCACCCGTCCGCTGCACGACCTCGCCGATGGCGCGACGGCGATCGCCGGGGGGCGCACGGCGCAGGTACCGCACATCGACCGGCGCGACGAGCTCGGCCAGCTCGGCGCCGCGTTCGCGACGATGGCGAAGGAGGTCGAGCAGGCGCGCGCCGAGCTCGAGGCGAAGGTGGAGGCGCGCACGCGCGAGCTCGAGGCGACGATGCGCCAGCTCAACGAGGCGCAGGATTCCCTCGTCCGGCGCGAGCGGCTCGCCACGCTCGGCCAGCTCGCGAGCGGCGTCGGGCACGAGCTGCGCAACCCGCTCGGCGTCATGACGAACGCGATCTACTATCTGCGCACTGTCCTCGCGTCGCAACCGGACAACGTGAAGGAGTACCTCGACATCCTCCATCAGCAGGTCGTGACGTCGGAGAAGATCGTCGCCGACCTGCTCGACTTCACGCGCTCCAAGCCGCCGCAGCGGCTCGCGACCGAGCTCCGGGACGTCGTCGACGCGCAGGTCGCGCCGGTGCGCGCGCAGTTCGGATCGGTCACGATCAAGGTCGAGCTGCCGGACGCGCTGCCGCGCGTCCTCGTCGACGCGCACCAGGCCGGACAGGTCGTGCACAACCTCCTCCTCAACGCGGCGCAGGCGATGTCGGGTCAGGGGTCGATCACGATCCGCGCGCTGCACGACGTCGATCGCGTGCACCTCGAGGTGTGCGACACCGGCCTGGGCGTGCCCCCGGACCTGCAAGAGCGGATCTTCGAGCCGCTGTTCACGACCAAGGCCCGCGGCATCGGGCTCGGGCTCGCGCTCTCGCGCACGCTCGCGCGCGCGAACGGCGGCGACCTGCATACGCGCAACAACGGCGGCCGCGGCGCGACCTTCACGTTCACGCTGCCGGTCGCGGAGGGCGCGGCATGAGCCGACACGCGCTCGTCGTCGACGACAACGAGTTCCTCGTGCGGACGCTGTCGGACATCCTCCGCCTCGCAGGATGGGACGTGACCGCGACGACGTCGGGGAGCGCCGCGGTGAAGGAGGTCATGGCGCGCGACTTCGATGTCGTGTTGATGGACATCCGGATGCCGGGCATCAACGGCGTGGACGCGTTCCGCGCGATGCGCGCCGAGCGGCCGGGGTTGCACGTCGTGCTCATGTCGGCCTATACCGCACCGGAGCTCATCGCCGAGGCCGAGCGCGAGGGCGTCGACAGCGTCATGTCGAAGCCGGTGAACCCCGCCGCCCTGCTGGAGCGACTCGAACGCCTCCGGCGCGAGGAGCGCGCGGTGCTCATCGTCGACACCGACGCGCAGTTCCTCCGTACGCTCTCCGACGTGCTCGAGGAAGAAGGGTACGCGACGGTCGTCGCCGATGACCTCGCGCACGCGACCCGGCTCCTCGAGGAGCGGCGCCCGGTCGCGGTCCTGCTCCACCTCCACCTCGGCCAAGCGGACCCTGGCACCGCGGTGCGCGCCGTGCACGAGGCGGCACCCCGCGCGCCGCTCATCATCTACAGCGGGCGTCCCGGCGCCGAGAGCGAGGTGCGCGCCCTCGTGCCCGAGCAATGGGTCCATCGCTACCTACAGAAGCCGTTCGCGACGGCACGCGTCGCCGACGTGCTGCGAGGCCTCCGTGACAGCGCCTGAGCGCCAGCGGACCGACGCGCTGCCGGTGCTCGTCGTCGATGACGACAGCGCGCTGATCCGCACGCTCTCCGACATCCTGCGGATGCACGGCTATTCGCCGTACGCCGCGGCGACCGGACGCGAGGGACTCGAGATCGCCGGCCGCAACACCCCCGCGCTCGCGGTCGTCGACCTGCGGCTCCCCGACATGGACGGCATGGAGCTCGTCCGCCGCCTGCATGAGCTCTCGGCGATGACCGAGGTCGTCGTGCTCACCGGCAACGCGTCGGTCGAGAGCGCGATCGCCGCGCTGCGCGAGAAGAGCGTCGATTACCTGCTGAAACCGGTGCAGGTGGAACGGCTGCTGCACGTCGCGACCGTCGCGACGGAGCGCTGGCAACGGCGCGTGGCCGAGGAGCGGCTGCGCGAGAGCGATGACCGCTTCCGGCGCTTCGTGTCGTCGGACATGCTCGGCATCTTCTTCTGGGACGCCGCCGGACGCGTGTACGACGCGAACGCACGCGCCCTCGCGCTCTTCGGCGCGGACGCCGCCGAGTTGCATGCCGGGGTGCTGCGTCGCGACGAGCTCGTCGTGCCCGACGAAGCCTCGGTCTTCGAGGAGATGCTCGCCGAGGCGCACGGCGAAGGGTTCGCGCCGGCGCGGGAGACGACCGTGCGGCGGCGAGACGGCCACGCGCTCCCCGCGCTGATCGGCGCCTCGTCGCTCCGGGGGTCGCGCGGCGGCGGCGTCGGCTTCGTCCTCGACATCACGGAGCGCAAGCAAGCGGAGATCGCGCTCGTCGCGCGCGCGCGCCAGCAGGCGGCCGTCGCCCAGCTCGGTCGGCGCGCGATCGGGATCCGCGACCTTGACGCGCTCTTCGGTGCGGCGTGCACGGCCGTCGCGAATACGCTCGAACTCCCGTTCGTGGCGCTGCTCGAGCTCGCCCCGAGCGGTTCGGCGCTCGGGTTGCGCGCCGGCGTGGGATGGCCCCCCGACGCAACGGGCTTCCGGCTGGACCTCATCCTCGAGGACACGCAGTCCGGCCACACGTTGAAGCATGGCGGGCCGACGGTGCTGCACGACCTCGCGCGGGAGAAGCGCTTCGAGGGCGCGCGCGTGCTGCACGAGTTCGGCATCCGCAGCGGCGTCACGGTGCCGATCCCGGGGATCGGCGATCGGCCGTACGGCGTGCTCGCGGCGCACGACACGCAGCGCCGCGAGTTCAGCGTCGACGACCTGCACTTCATGGAGGCGGTCGCGCACATCCTCGGCGCGGCGGTCGCGCGCGTGCAGGGCGAGGCGCGCTCGAGGCAAGCGCAGCGGCTCGAGGCGGTCGGCCGGCTCGCCGGCGGCATCGCGCACGACTTCAACAACATCCTCGCGGCGATCATCGGCTATAGCGAGGCCGTGCAGGCGTCGCTCCCCGAGGTCTCCCCGACGCGCGCCGACATCGACGAGATCCTCAAGGCATCGGAGCGCGGCGCGGGGCTCACGCGGCAGCTCCTCGCGTTCAGCCGCCGGCAGGTGCTGATGCCGAAGCCGCTCGACCTCAACGCGAGCGTGCGCGGCATGCAGGGCATGCTGCACCAGCTCCTCGGCAAGCAGGTGGAGCTGCGCCTCATGCTCGATGACGGGCTCGCCGAGGTCCGCGCCGACCCGAGCCAGATGGAACAGGTCATCATGAACCTCTGCGTGAACGCGCGGGACGCGATGCCGCAGGGCGGCGTGGTGACGATCGCGACGCGGAACCTGACGGTCGGGGCGACGCGCGAGGACGAACTGCCGACGCTCGCGCCGGGCGCGTACGCCGTACTCTCGGTGACCGACACGGGCGTGGGCATGGACGCCGAGACGCGCTCCCGGATTTTCGAGCCCTTCTTCACGACGAAAGCGTCCGACAAGGGCACGGGACTCGGCCTCGCGACGGTCTACGGCATCGTGCAGCAGAGTGG
>CAYSAR010000019.1:0-18426 GCA_964428985.1 uncultured Gemmatimonadaceae bacterium
GAGCGCTGCAATCGCACTGCAGAGGTCAGGGGTTCGATCCCCCTCAGCTCCATACGCACGACACCAGCAGCAGTTCGCTGGCTCCACTCGCAGGGTATAGCCCGCCGCCGTTCGGTAGGACGGAGAGTTCCAATGACGGCGCGCGTGGCGACCCGGTGCGGGTGGACCGGCTGAACCTCACCGCCGCGAATCGATTTCGATCCGCGGCGTTCGTCGTTCTAGGGGCGTGAGCAGCGCGGCGCGCGTTCGCTCAGCTCCACCCCTCGCGCTCGCGCAGCCGCGTGATGTGCGCGACGTGGTGACGCCCATGCCAGTCGTACTGCGCGACGAGCCAATCGAGGTCGTGCTCGCCCGCCTCGGGATGCACGAATCGGCGCGCGTAGTCCGCCGGCTCCATCGCGCCGAGCACCGCCGCCCAGCGTTCATGGACCGCGTCGAGCAGGCGCAGCGACACGTCGATCGGTAGTCGCGCGTCGGCGAGCTTCGCCCATTCAACCTCGTCGTACGGCTTGATCGTCGGGGCATCCTCGGTGAGCGCGAGCTTGATGCGGACGAACGCGTTCACGTGCGAATCGGCCACGTGGTGCACGACCTGACGCACCGACCAACCCCCGGGTCGGTATGGCGTGTCGAGCTGCCGGTCGTCGAGCCCTTTCACGGCTGCGCGCATGTGCGACGGCAGCGCGTGGATTGCGGCGATGTGGCCCGCGCGGGAGACGGCGGTGGCGGCGCCGGCGGCCGGAGCGGTGAACGGGCCAATCGGATATCGAAGGTCGGGTTCCGGAGTCATCTCGAGGCGATTCGGGGTTGCTTGGGGGAGCGGGGTCCGGTAAAATTCGTGTTCCTCCGCCGCTTGGGACAGGGTGGGGTCCATTGCCCCTTGGTGTAACTGGCAACACGCCTGACTCTGGATCAGGAGAGTCCTGGTTCGATCCCAGGAGGGGCAACTCGCGGGACGATCCATGAGGCGCGCCGGTCCGACCGGCGCGCCTCTTCGTTCAGCGGAATGAGGCCACGCCGAGATCGGCGTGGCCTCATTGTCGTTCGGGGTCGTGCGCTCAGCGATCCGGGCGTCGCGCGCTCGGCTCCGCCGCGTCGCGGCGGAGCACGAGTGCTGTCGCGCTGGAGTCCGAGGAGGACAGCGTGCCGCGGACGTTCTCTCGCAGCAGCGGTCGCCGCGCGCCGTCCGGCCAGGTCTTCACGAGGATCACGCCGTACGCGGCGCGCTCGCCGTAGATGCGCTTGGCGGCCTCGCCCTTCACAACGTCGACCGTTTCGATGCGGGCGGGATCCAACTGGCGCAGCTCGATGTTGCCGGCGATGACGCCGTCGATCACGAACAGCGGCTTCCCCCCGGGGACCTCGACCTCCTTCGCGTATGGGAGCTTGACGTCGCGGAACTGTAGGGGCGTCACCGGGATCTCGGCGTCCTTCTTCGTCGACACGAGCATGCGCGGCGCGTCCGCCCGCACGACCTCGATCGATTCAATCTCGCCGGGCTGAAGCGCCGAGACGACCGAGCGGTCGACGATGACACCATCGAGCACATACTCGACCTGGGCCGGATCGATGCCGAGCTTCGGGATCACCACCTCCTCGACCGACGCAGCGTTCATCTGCTCGACCTGGCTCGCGGTTGGCAGGTCGGCCTCGCATGCGGCCGTGAAGGCGAGAGCGGCGACGCCGACGGCGGCGGCGAACCGCGCCCGGCGATGGGTCAGGGGTCGTGCGGTCATGGCGCGGATCCTCCGTTCGAGATGGGATGTGCGGCAGGCGAAGGCGGGGGCGCCCGCACGCGTTGCGGGCGAGTTGGCAGTGAGTTCGATTAGCAACGCGCCGTACTCGCGCGGGCCGGCGCCGGCGCGCAGCACGCGCCGGTCGCAGTCGACCTCGATGGCGAGTCGCAAGCGCGCGAGCAGGTACCAAGCGAAGGGATTCCACGGCATGAGCGCCACGATCGCGCAGCCGCCGAGGAGCAACGAGGGATCGCCGGCGTCGATGTGCGCGCGCTCATGCCGCACGACGAGCGCCTGCTCGTCATGCGGGCGGTCGAGCAACCATCGCGGCACGACGATCTCGCCGGGCCAGGCGCCGACGACGGCCGGGCCGAACGAATCGGTCACGTGCACCGTCGTGCCATCGACGATGACGCGCGCCGCCATTCTCACGCGACGGCGGTGGGCCTGGTACGTGATGACGATGAGCCCGAGCAACGCGACGGCGCCGAGCGCCCAGAGCGTGCCGAACGCGCCGCCGCTCCAGGTCGGAAGCACCTCCGCGAGTCGTACGCCGAGCGAGCGCGCGGCGACTGTCGGCGTCGCGTCGAGTCCCACCGACGGTGAGGTCGCCGGCGCGTATGTGACCTCGGGAGCCGAGACCTCCGGGGCACGCGTGCGCGCCGGCGCGAGCGCCAGGAGAGCGAGCGACGCACCCAGCGCCGCCGCCCACACGAAGCGCGTGCCGGGGATCGCCGACCGCAGGATCGTGTGTGCGAGCATCGCCCCGAGCGCGAGCAGCGCGCTCGTGATGAGCGTGTAGACGACGAGTTGGATCGTCATGCGTCCCCCCGTTCACCCAAGCGTTCGGCGAGCAGCGACCGCATGCGTTCGAGCTCCTCGCGACTCAGTCGCCGGTCGGAGACGAACTGCGCGAACATCGCCTCGGCGGAGCCGTGATAGATCGCGTCGCGAATGCGCTGGAGCGCGCTGTCGCCGGCCTGCTCCGCCTGCACGACGGGGAAGTAGCGATACGCGCGTCCCTCGGCCTCATGCCGGACGTAGCCCTTGTCCTCGAGCGTCTGGAGCGCCGAGAGGACGGTCGTGTAGGCGAGGTCCTCCTCGAGCTGTTCTCGCACCTCTGACACGGTGGCGGACCCGTGTCGCCAGAGGACGCTCATGACGGCGAGTTCGCGCGGGGGGAAGTGAATCTGCTCCATGACGGCTCCCGTAGTACTGGATAATCAGTAATTACGATACCCCGGCACCCCCGTCAAGTGTCACAGGTCTAGCCGACTAGCCGTTGGTGACAGGAACTCGTCAGGCGGTCCGGACCGATTGACGCCTCCCGCGCGAACGCAGGTATATACGGTACCGTGAGAAAACTCCTCGCAGTCGCGCTCTTCGCAGCGCTCGCCACGGGCCTCACGGGCAGCGCCGAGGCCCAGACGGTCCGCGGGACCGTCGTCCGTCAGGTTGACCGGATCTTCGTTCGCGGGGCGGTCGTCCTCCTCCTCAATGAAGACCGGTCCGTCGCCGCGCGCACGCTCTCGACGACGAACGGCGTCTTCCAGCTGCGGGCGCCTCAGCCGGGGCAGTACCGCATTCAGACGCTGCGCATCGGCTTCCGGCCGCACACCACCGAGCCGTTCAACCTCCGGGCGGACACGGCGATGGTGCTCGAGCTGAGCCAGGTGCCGGTGCGGTTGCCGGCCGTGACGGCGCAGGAGGTCCAGAGCTGTAACGAGAACCCGCGACAGGGACTCGCGACGGCGGTGCTCTGGGAAGAGGCGAAGACGGCGATCTTGGCGGCGGACATCACGATCAACGAGCTCAACTACGAGTTCGAGGTGATGCTGCACAGCCGCAAGTATGACACGCGCAAGCCGCCCGAACTCATGGAGACGCTGTTCCTGCGCGAACGGCACCAGGGCACGCGTCCCTGGTCGAGCTTCCCGCCGGACACGCTCGAGCGTCGCGGCTACGTGTCGCCGACGGATTCGGGACTCCGCTACGTCGCGCCGGACCTCGACGTGCTTTTGTCCGACTATTTCACGCGGACGCATTGCTTCCGCATGCGCGAGGCGCGGCGTGTCCCGGCGGGCATGGTCGCGCTCGAGTTCTCCCCGAACGCGAACATCCGGCGGTCGGAGATCAAGGGCGTGCTCTGGTTCGACGACTCGACGCGTTTCCTGCGCTCGGTCGAGTTCCAGTACGTGAACTTGCCGGCCACGGTGGATGACACGGTCGCTGGCGGCGAGATCGAGTTCGCGCAGTTGCCGAACGGGGCGTGGATCCTGCCACGCTGGATCATCCGCGCGCCGGTGCCGGTGAAGGGGCAACTCGCCGACACGGTCCGCCGCGCCGGCTCGGCGGTGAACGTTTGGTCGTACCTGCCGACCGACATCCCGCAGTCCCAGCGGCTGCGCATCACGGGTGGTGATCTGCTCGCCGTCCGATCACGCTCGGGAGAGGAGCCACTCTGGCGGCGTCCGGTGTCGTCGCTCACGCTGACGATCCTCGAGGGAGACAGCGGCACGACGTTCGTGCCGGGTGCCGCGGTGACGTTCGCCGGCTCGCCGATGCAGATCGTCTCGGACGACAGCGGCAAGGTGCACTTCGATGGCCTCGTCGAAGGCGAGTACGTCATCGAGGCGTCGACGCCGCTCTATGCGGCGCTCGGTCTGCGTCCCGAGCGGCTACGCGTGCGCTTCCCGAACTCCGATACGCATCTCGACCGCACGCTGCGCGTGAAGACGCTGCACGAGACGGTCCGCCAGGCGTGCGGGCTCGACATGAAGCGCGCGGCGTTGATTGGCACGGTCGTGAAGGACGGCATGCCGCTGCGTCGCGCGCCCGTGCGGGTCGAAGGGAGCGCCGCAGCCGACTCGGCGGGCTCGGGTGGTGAGGCTGAGACGGTGACGGGGCCCGACGGGCGCTACGCGGTGTGCAACGTGCCGCTTGGCGTCGAGTACTTCGTCACGGTGCGCGCGCCCGACGGGTCGCAGGTGCGGCGATCGGTGCACATGGAAGCGAGTGAGCCGGTGACGTTCCTCGATATCGTGTTCCCGTAGGGAGATCGTCCGTCGGCGGGGACAGAAAGAGAGAAGGGCGGCGACCCGTCGCGGGTCGCCGCCCTTCTCGCCTTCTTGCCGAGCCTTCTTACTCCGGCGGCTCTGGCGTGATCGTCACGGTGGCAACCGCCCCCGTCACGTTGCCTTCACCCGGCCAGCCGTGGATGCGGACGCGGTAGACGCCCGCGGCCGGAGCCTCGAGCTCGCACGTTTCGGTCGAGCCGACCATGAACGGACGACACAGGTAGTTCGCGAAGCCCGAACCCGAGAATGCGCCCGGCGCGTCACCGATGTCGAAGACATACAGGTCGAGGTCACCGCCGGTTGCCGTCGTGCTGATCGTCAGCATCGCGGTGCCCTCCGGCACATGCAGCGCGTAGTCACGGAACCCGCCCGGCGACGGACCGTCGTTGATCGTCGCGATGTTGTTGGCGCCCTCTGCCATGTTCGTGAGCACCGTGAACGTGCCGGTGCCCGTCACCGCTTCGGCCGTGGCCGAGATCTCGGCCGTCCCGACGTCGACGGCGGTGACGAGACCCGTCGCGCTCACCGTCGCGATGTCCTCATCGTCGCTCTCCCACGTGAAGACCGCGTCGCCGATGACCGTACCCGAACCGGCGGTGGCCTCGGCCTCCGCCTGGATCGTCTGGCCGGTGCCGATGAGCGTCGAGGCCGGTGCCACCGTCACCTGGGCGACGACGGGCGAGCCGCTCACCGTAATGTCCAACGTGCCTTGGACGCCGCCGACCAGTGACGTCGCGGTGATCGTCGTCGTGCCGTTGATGCCCTTCGCGGAGACGAGGCCGCTCGTGCTGACGGTGGCGACGTTCGTGTTCGACGACGTCCAGAGGAGCTGGCGCGTCGGCGCCGCCGCGCCCTGCGTGTCGAGAATCGTCGCGGCGAGCTGCGTCGCGGCTTCCTGGCGGATCGTCTGAAGCTGGCCCGGGGCCGGCGCGAGCGCGACCGACTGCACCGGGAACCAGACGGTCACGGACGCGGTGCCCGACTCGCCGCCTGCGGTGGCCGTGATCTCGGCGGTACCGCCCGCGACGGCGGTCACGACGCCGTTCGCGTCGACCGTCGCGACACCGGCGTTCGACGTCTGCCACGACACGGTGCGCTCGACGATGCGGCCGCCGGCCGTCGTCGGGGTAGCCACCAGTCGCGTCGTCTGCCCGATGTTCAGCGTCGGGGTCGTGGGGCTCACTGCGACCGAGGCGATATCGCCGCTGTCGCTGGTCGAGCTGTCGCACGCGACGACCGACACCATCGCCACTGCGGCGAGGAGGGACGGGAGGCGGCGGCGCCGCCAGATTGCTGTGAAGGGCTTCTGCATCGAGACAATCCCACGTCTGAGATGAAGGCCGCCGTGGACGCCGCAGGATCGCGGTGAACCGGGAAGGGACGGCCCAGGGAGGGGGGAACCGAGGGGACAATGCGACACGGGGCGCCATCCGTCAAGCACCCGGACGGCCCCTCGGAGAGGGCACTCGGCGGGGCTCCATCGGAGCGCCGCGACGCCGCATGCGCCGAGATGCGATTCACGCCTCGCATGAGCGCTCGCGGGCGCGTACGTTTGCCCAGTCCCCTCCCGTTCCCGACACAGAGAGGCTCCTGCGCATGTCGTTCCGTTCCACGCATCGACGGTCGCGTCCGGCCGTCCGCGCGACGCTCGCACTCGCCTTGCCCGTCGCGATGGTCGCGGCCTGCATGCCGCCCCGTGCCCCCGAGCTCCCGGCGAGCAGTGCAGGCCCTTGGGTGAACCTCCTGCCGGGGGATGCGAGCCACTGGCGCGGCTACAAGAGGACGGATCTCCCCGATGGATGGCGCTTCGATGCGTCGAGTGGGGTGCTCGAGCGCGTCGGCCCGGGCGGCGACATCATCACGACCGGCCAGTGGGGTGACTTCGAGCTCGAACTCGAGTGGCGCGTCGGGCTCGGGGGCAACAGCGGGGTCTTCTACCGCGCGACCGAGGAGACCGACGTCATCTACATGAATGCGCCGGAGATGCAGATCCTCGACAACAACGGCCACCGCGACGGGCAGAACGCGTTGACGTCGACCGGCTCGAACTACGCGCTGCATGCGCCCAGCGAGGCGGCGGCGAAGCCGGTCGGCGAGTGGAACAAGGTCCGCATCGTCGCCGTCGGCCCGCATGTCGAGCACTGGCTCAACGGCAAGAAGGTCGTCGAGTACGAGCAGGGGTCGCCCGAGTGGGCGGCGCTCGTGAAGGCGTCGAAGTTCGATCAGTGGCCGGCGTACGGACGCGCGATGCGCGGCCATATCGGACTCCAGGACCACGGCGATCGCGTCGCGTTCCGCAACATCCGCATCCGGGAGCTCCGCCCATGAACGGCGTGAAGGCGCGCCTCTCGGTGATGATGTTCCTCCAGTACTTCATCTGGGGGGCGTGGTTCGTGACGATGGGCACGTACCTCGGCCGCACGCTGCGGTTCGACGACCAGCAGATCGGGCTCGCCTATGGCGCGACCGCGATCGCCGCGCTCGTGTCGCCCTTCTTCATGGGCATGGTCGCCGACCGGTTCATCAACACCGAGAAGCTGCTCGCGGTGCTGCACCTCGCCGGCGGCGGCGTGCTCTGGCTCGTCTCGACGCAAGCGTCGTTCGACCGATTCTATCCGCTGCTGATCGTCTACGCGCTCTGCTACATGCCGACGCTCTCGCTCTCCAACGCGATCAGCTTCCACCACATCAAGGATCCGGCGAAGGAGTTCCCGCTGATCCGCGTGCTCGGGACCATCGGGTGGATCGTCGCCGGCATCGTCGTCGGGAAGGTGCTCAAGGCCGATGCGCTCGCGTTGCCGATGCGGCTCGCCGCCGGCGCGTCGATCGCGCTCGGGCTCTTCTCGTTCGTGCTGCCGGCCACGCCGCCGAAGTCGGCGGGACGACCGTTCACGATGCGCGACGGGCTCGGCGTCGAGGCCTTGAGCCTCCTGCGGCATCGTGACTTCCTCGTGTTCACCGTCGGCAGCTTCCTGCTCTGCATCCCGCTCCAGTTCTACTACGCGTTCACGAATCCCTTCCTGAACGAGGTGAACGCACCCGACCCGGCGTTCATCCAGACGTTCGGGCAGATGAGCGAGATCGTGTTCATGGTGCTGCTGCCCGTGTTCCTCATGCGGTTCGGCATCAAGACGATCATGCTCGTGGGCATGGTCGCGTGGGCGGCCCGGTACTTCGCGTTCGGCGCCGGAGATGCCGCCTCGGGCATGTGGTTGCTTTACGCGGGCATCCTGCTGCACGGCATCTGCTACGACTTCTTCTTCGTGAGCGGCCAGATCTATACCGACCAGCGCGCGGGCCCGACGGTGCGCGCGGCGGCGCAGGGGTTCATCAACTTCGTCACGAACGGCCTCGGCTACTTCATCGGCGCCGTCGTCTCGGGGTGGGTCGTGAACCGCTACGCCACGACCGACGCGGCGACCGGCGTCGCGTCGCACGACTGGGCGCGCATCTGGCCGATCCCGGCCTACATGGCGCTCGCCGTCGCGGTGCTGTTCATGCTGCTCTTCCGGACCGATCGCAACGCGCCGGCGTCGCGCTGATGGCGCTCCTTCCACCAATCGAGAGGACAGGACCTTGACCGATCCCCGCCCCCTCCACCGCCGCGACTTCGTCGGCAACGTCGCGAAGGCGACCGCGGCCGCCGGTGCGCTCGCGGCGATGCCGCGCTCCCTGCGCGCCTTCGAGTCCCACGCCTCCGACCGACGGCAGCCGTCGCAGAAGCTCCGCATCGCCTGCATCGGCGTCGGCGGCATGGGGCATACCGACGTGCGCGGCGTCTCCGGTGAGGAACTCGTCGCGTTCGCCGACGTCGACTGGAAGAGCGCCGAGCGTGCCTTCCGCGAGTATCCGAAGGCGAAGCGGTACAAGGACTACCGCGAGATGCTCGAGAAGGAGCGGAACAACATCGACGCGGTCACGGTCTCGACGCCCGATCATTCGCACGCCGCGGCGGCGATGATGGCGCTGAAGATGGGGAAGCACGTCTACTGCCAGAAGCCGCTCGCGCGCACGATCGGCGAGGTGCGCGCTCTCAAGGCCGAGGCGGCGAAGCGTCCGCGCCAGGCGACGCAGATGGGGAACCAGGGCCATTCCCTGGAGGGAATCCGCCAGATCCGCGAATGGGTGGAGGCGGGACTCATCGGCACGGTGCAGCGCGTCGACTTCTGGACGAATCGCCCGATTTGGCCGCAGGGCATGACTCGCCCGACCGACGCGCACAACGCGCCGGACACGATGGACTGGAACCTCTGGCTCGGACCGTCGCGCGAGCGGCCGTACCACCCGCGCATCGCGCCGTTCAACTGGCGCGGCTACTGGGACTACGGCACCGGCGCGATGGGCGACATGGCCTGCCACATCATGGACGCCGCGTACTGGACGCTCGGGCTCAAGTATCCGTCGCGCATCATCCCCGAGAGCACGGCGCTGAATCCGGACACGGCGCCGACGGCCGAGCGCATCGAGTATCACTTCCCGGCGCGTGGCGGCCGCCCGCCGGTGACGCTCACGTGGCGCGACGGGTCGATTTTCCCGCCGAGGCCGATCGGGTGGCCGGAGACGCTCCCCTTCCCGCACGATCCAACGGGCGGCCAGCTCTGGATCGGTGACAAGGGGATGCTCATCGCCGGCACGTACGCCGAGAATCCGCGCTTGCTCGACGAGCAGGCGAACGAGGCACTGAAGGCGTCGCCGTTGCCGGAGAAGTACCCGCGCACGGAAGGCGTCTACAAGGAATGGATCGCGGCGTGCAAGGAAGGGAAGCAGGCCGGGAGCGACTTCGCGGGTTACGCGGGTCCGATGACGGAGATGATCCTCATCGGCTGCCTCGCGGTGCGGATGGGGCAGGTGCTGGAGATGGATCCGGAGACGGGGATGATCAAGAACCTCACGCCGCCGAGTGAGTGGGTGATGCCGGAGTACCGGTCGGGCTGGTCGCTGTAGGTGCCTCGCAACGATGAGTGAGTTGCTGATCGAAGGATGCGTGGACTCGCTCGAATCGGCCCTCGCCGCGCAGAAGGCGGGAGCCGGACGACTCGAGCTGTGCGGCCCCGGGGAGGGCGGCTTGACGCCTTCGTCGGCGCTGCTGCGCCGGGTGATCGCGGCGGCGACGGTCCCGGTGCATGTGATGATCCGGCCGCGCGAGGGGGACTTCGATTACTCGGCGGCCGAACTTCGCGCGATGCTCGACTCCATCCGCCTTGCGCGCGACGCGGGCGCGAAGGGCGTCGTCTACGGTGTGCTGCGCGAGGACGCGACGATCGACTTGCCGCGCATGGCCGAGCTCATCGTCGCGTCGTACCCGATGCGCACTTGTTTCCACCGCGCCTTCGATCGCACGCCAGATCCCGATACGGCGCTCGACGAGGTCATCGCGCTCGGCATGAACTACGTGCTCACATCGGGGCACGCGCGGACGGCGCTCGACGGCTCGGACGTCCTGGCGCGCCACGTGCGCCGCGCCGCCGGCCGCATCCGTATCCTCGCCGGCGGCTCGATCCGGGCCGGGAACGTGCACGAGGTGCTCGATCGTTCCGGCGTTTGGCAGGTCCATGCGCGGGCGACGGAGGCGGCCGAGTTCGCGGCGCTCGCGGAGGCGGTGCGCGCGCTGCGCGCCGCCTAGGCCTCCCGCGCCCAGCGCCAGAGTTCGCGCAGCGACGGCTCCTTGCCGTGCATCAACATGCCGAGCGCGAAGATCTTTCCCGCCGCGCGCCGGAACAACCACGCCGTCCCGACCAGGAGGAGCATCGCGAGCGTCGGCTCCCACCATGGCACGTCGGCCAACGTGAGCCGCACCGGCAACACCGCCATCGACGTCAGCGGGAAGATCGCGAGGGCCTGCGCCACGCCCGTCTCGACGATGCGCACCATCGGGAACGAGGCCGCCACCGGCAGCATCGGCACGAAGAGCAGCATCGCGCGCGTGGAACTGTTCGGGTCGTCGATCGTGGCCGCGACCGCGGCGAGGAAGGCGAACCACATCGTCGTACCGAGCACCGTGACGAGGAAGATCAACGCGAGGAGGCCGAGGTCATCGGCGATGGCCGGCAACTCCGGTGGGGCGTTGCCCAGCAGCCGCGGCGCGACCTGGAGCAGGACGCCACCGCCGACCACGAGGAAGCTGGCGCCAACGAGCGCCACCGCGAGCAGGCCAACGATCTTTCCGTCCATCCACACTTGGGGCGACACCATCGACACCATCTGCTCGGTGACGCGGTTCTGCTTCTCGCCGGTGATGCCGGCGAACAGCGTCGCGGAGCCCGAGAAGAGCACGGTAAGGCCGAGGAAGAGGAAGACCATCGCTGCGATGCGCGCCGAGCGTCCCCGGCCGGCACTCGAGCCGCCGACGAACCGCGTCGCCACGGCGAACGGCGCGTCGAGTGACGCGCGTTGCTCGGGAGTGAGCTGGAGGCGGGCGAAGGCGTCCTCGAAGCGCGCGTTCGCGAACGCTTCGTGTAGGCGCGCGGTCCAGCCCGCCTCGCGCCGCACCACGAGCTCGGCCGAGTCGCTCGAGTGCACGAGGAGTGCGCCGTGCACCTCCTCGGCTTCCACCGCGCGCCTCGCATCGGCCGCGTCGCTCACCGTCTCGAGCTGCCACGTGACGCCGTCGACCGTCGGGACCGCGAAGCCGAGCGCGGCGGCGCCGACGACCGCGACGGTCACGGGCTTCCCCGCGGCGGTGCGTATCGCGTTGGCGATGTACGTGCCGCCGAGGCCGAGCGCCGTCATGAGCACGAACCCGATCAATTGCTGTCGCCACTTGACGAACCGCGCGAACTCCCAGCGCGCGACCTCGAGCACCAAGCGACCGCGGCCGGCGCGCCCGCTCATGGGGTGGCCTCCGCCACCATCGCTTCCGCCTCGCGGACGCGCTTGACGTAAAGGTCGTGGAGTGAACCGCCAGCGATGAGATCGGAGAGGGCACCTTCGAGCAGGATGCGGCCGCGGTTCATGACGATCGCCCGATCGGCAAGGCGCTCGACGAGCTGCATCTGGTGCGCACTCAGCAACACGGTGGTGCCGTCGGCCCGCAGATCGCGCACATAACCGATGAAGACGTCCTGGTTGATCGGATCGAGGCCGGAGAAGGGCTCGTCCAGGATCGCGTAGCGCGGTCGGTGCAGCACCGCCGAGGCGAATTGCACCTTCTGCTGGTTCCCCTTTGAGAGCGTGCCGAGGTTCTCGGTGGCGCGGTCGGCGAGACCGAGCCGCTGCAGCCACTCGTCCGCGGTGCGATTCGCGTCGGTCGGCGCGACGCCGTGCAGCCGCGCGAAGTAGGCCAACGTCCGCTGGATGGGGACGTCGCGGTACAAGCCGCGGTCCTCGGGCAGGTAACCGAGGTCAGCGGCGTCCAGCGACCCACCGACCCATTCGATCGTCCCGCTGTCCGGCCGCGTGATGCCGGCGAGCATGCGCAGCAGGGTGGTCTTGCCAGCGCCATTGGGTCCGAGCAGGGCGAGGACCTCGCCACGCTGGTGCGAGAACGAGATCCCGTCGACCGCGCGCACGGTCGCGTAGTGCTTGCGTACCTCGGAAACGGTGAGGAAGCCGTCCGCGTCGTCACCCCTCGACATCACGGCACCCACGCCCCCCGCGCCACCGCCGGCACGAACTTCTCGATCCCCTTCGGCGGGAACGCGAGGGTCTTCCCCTGCTCGGCCGACTGGTACGCCGCCATCAGCATCTTCACGACCTCGACGCCGTCGTCGAACGTGAGCAGCGGCCGCTCCAGACCTTGGAACACCCGCACGAAGTGCCGGTCCTCGCCCGTGTACCCGTACGCGTTGTACTCCTCGGGCACGACGGGCATCACGCCCTGCTCGGCGTTCTGCTTCTCCACGAGGTCCTCGCCGGCGCGACCCTTCACCTCGCGGCTGAAGAAGAGCTGGAGCCCGGAGTCGAGCGAGTTCCACTTCATCGAGTACTCGGGGCCGAGCAGCTCGGCCGAGAGCCGAAGGCCGGCGCCGATGTAGCTCCAGCTCGTGCTCGCCTCGCCGATCACGCGATGCCCGTCCTGCGTCTCGAACTCGATCATGACGCTCGCGAAGTCCTCCGACGGCGCCTTCGCGTAGTCGACCTCCTTGCCCATCGTCGCCTTGAGTCGCTTCACGTACTCGGGGCGCGACCACTTGAGCGACGCGATGTGTCCGGTGATGCGCGCCGGCTTCACCGTGCTGAGCGGCTGGCCCGGCTCGGTGAGCAGGTGACGGACGACGAGCGCCGAGTGGCACATCATGTCGTTGAGCACGCCGCCGCCCTGGAGCGAGCCCTGCCAGAACCAGGGCATGTGCGGCCCCGCGTGTTCCTCGGCGGCGCGCGCGAGGTAGGGGCGACCGGTCGTCGCGGCGCCACGCGCCCAAAGCAGCTTGCGTCCGGCCTCGACGTGCGGCGCGAAGAGCTGGTTCTCGAGATAGCCCGTCTGGAGACCGACGCTCTTCACGAGTCGCGCGACCTCCTTCGCCTCGGCGACGTTGCGCGCGAGCGGCTTCTCGCAGGCGATGCCCTTCAGCGTCCCCTTGCCGGTGCGGATCGCGTCAACGATCTCCTCGATGTTCTCGATGCGCGCCTGGTTCGGACCGCAGAGCCAGAGCGCGTCGATCGCCGGGTCGGCGACCATCGCGGTGATGCTCTGGTAGGCCTTCGCCTCGCCGACGTCGAGGTCGCGCGCGAGCCGCGCGGCGCTCTCGGCGTTCTGCTTGGTGGGGCTCCAGACGCCGCGGACGTCGGCACCGCGGACGCCGCGCCAGGCCTGGATGTGGAAGCGGGTGTTGAAGCCGGATCCGACGAATCCGACACCGAGGGGATGGTTTGGCATGGTGCCCGGGAAGATGCACGGAGGGCGTGCAACATGCGAGATTCCACGCATGCGAGACGAGCAGCGCGGCCTTCGGGCCTGGCTGATGGCGTCGATCATCGCCGTCTTCCTCACGCTCATGGTCGGCGGGATCACGCGCCTGACCGAGAGCGGTCTGTCGATCACCGAGTGGAAGCCGGTGTCCGGCGTCTTCCCGCCGACGAACGATGCCGATTGGCAGGCGGCCTACGAAGCGTTCCTGCTGATCCCGCAGGCGAGCACGACGCACGCGGGGATAACGCTCGAGGGGTTCAAGTTCATCTACTGGTGGGAGTTCATCCATCGGTTGCTGGCGCGCGGCGTCGGTCTCGTGTTCGCCGTCCCTTACGTGTGGCTACTTTGGCGGCGCCGCATCCCCGACGACCTCAAGCTGCGCCTTGCCGCGCTGCCGTTGCTGACGCTCGCACAGGGCGTGCTCGGCTGGTACATGGTGCAGAGCGGTCTTGCCGTGCGGAGCTCGGTGAGCTCGTACCGGCTCGCGGCGCATCTCGCGCTCGCGCTCGCGATCCTCGTCGTCGCGGCGTGGACCTGGGCCGACCTGCGCGACGCGACCCGCGGTGACGGTGCCGAAGCGGAGCCGTTGCCGAGCGATGGTTGGCGACGCGCGACGATGACGCTCGTGACGCTCGTCGCGGTGACGGTCGTGTCGGGGGCGTTCGTCGCAGGGCTTCGCGCGGGGGAGATCTACAACACGTTCCCGTTCATGGGTGGCCGCGTCGTGCCGCCCGGCTACGCGAGCGACGTGGGTTGGTGGCGCGGCGCGTTCGAGAATCCCGTCGCGGCGCAGTTCCACCATCGCGTGCTCGCGGTCGTCACCGCGCTGACGGCGCTCGTGATGGCGCTGCGCGCGTGGCGTCCGGCGTTCGCTGCGATCGACGCGCGCAACGACCGCGCGTCGATTGGCCGCACCGCCGCGCGTGCCGTCGTCGCCGTCGGGGCGGTCGCGCTCGCGCAGCTCTCGCTCGGCATCGCGACGCTGCTCCACTCGGTGCCGATCACGCTCGGCGTGCTACACCAGCTCACCGGGGCATTCCTGCTGACGCTCGCCGTGCTCGCGTTGCATCGCATGCGCGGCCCGAGGCGTGGCGGACGCGGCGATCAGGCGCCGGTCGGGCGCGTCGCCGCGCTCAGCGGAACGTGATGCCGGGGCGCAGATAGAGCTGGAACCCGACGAGCAGCGCGATCAAGGCGCTGATCGGGATCGCGACCGACACCTCCAGTCGACCGTCGAAGCGCGCCGGCTTGAGCCGCCACGCGCCGGCCTGCATCCACGCGACGCCGAGCCACGTCACGATCGCCGGCACGAGTGCGACCTCGACCCACTCGCGCGGCACGCGGTAGGGGATGATCAGCGGCACGGCGGCGAACGCCGGGAGCGTCGCGACGAGGAACATCGCGCGCGTGCGACCGCGCGGCGTCGTCTCGCGACCGGTCGGGTTCGTCACACCGAGAAGATGGCGACCGAGCATCATCGCGACGGGGGCGAGCGCGAGCAGCGCGGCGATCGCGAGCAGGAAGCGCTCGCCGTCCGTGAGCGCGAAGTAGGCCATCGCCATGCCGACGTCGTTCTGCGGGTTGAACGACCCGACGACGACCTGCATCAGCGCCTGGAAGATGCCGTGGTACGCGACCCACGTGAGGAAGAGCTGCATCGTCACCGTACGGTTCGACGACCACCGCAGGAGCAGCGCGGCGAGGAGTCCGATGACGAGGATCCCTGACGCGCCCGTGCCCTGGAGCAGGCCGACGAGGGGATGCTCGCCCTCCCACGCGTGATTGTTGTGGAAGAGCGTCGGCACGAGGCCTGGCGTGAACACCTTCGGCACGACGAGCAGCACTTCCTGCGCGAGGAAGACGAGGTTGAAGGCGAGCACGTAGAGAAGGCACGAGCTCGCCGTCAGGTCCCACTGCCATGCCGACCGGATGCTCGGCGCGCCCTCGGGCGCCTTCGCGCCCCACGACTGCACGACGCCCACGATCGCGAGCACGAGCGGTCCGATGAGGACCGCGGCCGCGATCGCGTAGCCGAGCGGCGTCAGAGGCCGAACTTCCGCATCACGTGCGCCGGCGTCCCCTCCCACTTCGCGACCGGGCGGTTGCCGACATAACCGAGGTCCTGCACGCCCATGCGGCTCGAGAAGAAGCCGCTCGCGGTCATGTTGCGGAAGCGATTGAAGAACTCGACGCCGGCGCGCATCTCCGGCGCAGCGCGGCGCGGCCACGCGATCGCGTCGAGCACCTCGCGCCGCTGCGCGTCATTGCACGAGACGAATCCCTTGCCATGCCGCCGGCGGCACTCGGCGTTCATCCAGCCAAGGCCGTCCTTCATCCACTGGCGGTTCGTCGGGTACTCGCCGAGCACGAAGTCCATGAACTCCGGCACGCCGGCCTGCGTCGCGCTGCCCGAACGCGCATCGGCGGGGATGACATAGTTCACGAGCAGGCGCACGAGCCGCCACTCGTCGCTCGTGAAGTTCTTCGGTTGGTAGGGCGGCCGCGCCTGTTGCTGTGTGCCGGCCGCCTGCTGCGTGCCCTGCAGCGCCTCGGCCGCGTGCGCGCTCGCCTTCTCGACCGCCTCGGGTGGCAGCACGAGCCCCGCCGGCACCGCCACGAGCGCCGCGAGCGCCTGCCGCCGCGAGATCCCATGCGGGCCGCTCGGCTCGCCCGCCTCGGCGTTGATGTCCCGATCGTCGTCGCGCATCAGAGGGTCCCCGCCTTGCGCTGCTCGGTGATGTACGCGCTCGTGCGCATCGCGAGCGCCATGATCGTCCACGTCGGGTTCTTGTCGGCCTGCGAGACGAACGGCGCGCCGTCGGCGACGAAGAGGTTGTCGCACCCCCAAACCTGGCAGTTCGCGCTCACCGCCGAGTCGCGGTCGGTCGCGCCCATGCGCGCGCCGCCGAGCTCGTGGATGATCGCACCGCCGTTCGCGATCCCGTAGCCGCGCTCCCTCGTCGGCATCTCGCTCCACACCTCGCCCCCCATCTCGGCGATGATCGCGCGGAACGTCTCCTGCATGTGCTTCACCTGGTTCAACTCGTGGTCGCTCCACTTCCAGTGGAAGCGGAGCACCGGGATGCCGAATCGGTCCTTCACCTCGGGATCGAGTTCGCAGTATGAGTCGGCGTTCGGGATCATCTCGCCACGGCCCGAGAAGCCGACCGTCGCGCCCCAGTACTTGCGGTATTGCTGCTTGAGATCCGGCCCGTAGCCGCCGCCCTCGGGATAGTTGTGGATGTTCCCCATGAAGCCGTAGCTCGGCTGTCCGAGTCCGCCCCACACCTCGATGTGGTAGCCGCGCGGGAAGTCGAGCTTCTTGTTGTCGAGCCACCAGGGCATGAAGATGTGACCACCGCCGACGCCGTCGGCGTTGTGGCGCGGCACGTCGACGAGCCGCGGGATGAAGCCGGCGACATCGGTGCCGGTCGTGTCGGTGAGGTACTTGCCGAGCACGCCCGACTGGTTGCCGATGCCCTGCGGGTGTCGCGACGACTTCGAGTTCATGAGCAGGCGCGTCGTCTCGAGCGCGCTCGCGGCGAGCACGACGACGCGCGCTCGCACCTCCTTGTCCTCGCCGGTGTTCTTGTCGATGTAGGCGACGCCGGTCGCGCGCCCGTCGGCGCCGGTGAGCACCTCGCGCACCATCGCGTTCGTGAGGAGCGTGAGGCGCCCGGTGCGCATCGCCGGGAAGATCAGGACGTTCGGCGACGAGAAGTTCGAGTTCGTCATGCAGCCGCGGTTGCACTGCCCGCAGTAGTGACAGGGCGCACGGCCATTGAGCGGCTTCGTGATGATCGAGAGCCGCGCCGGGATGCAGGTGATGTTCATCCGGTCGGCGGTCTGCTTGACGAGATGCTCGTAGTAGCGTGGCGCCGGGGGCTCGTGGAAGATGCCGTCGGGGTCGTTCGGCAGGTTCTCGACGCTGCCGAAGATGCCGATGAGCTTGTCGACCTCGTCGTACCAGGGCTTGAGGTCGTCGTACGAGATCGGCCAGTCATCGCCGAGTCCGTCGAGCGTCTTGCGGCGGAAGTCGTCGGGTCCGAAGCGCAGCGAGATGCGGCCCCAGTGGTTCGTGCGCCCGCCGAGCATGCGGCCGCGCCACCAATCGAAGCGCGTGCCCTCGGCGCGCGTGTACGGTTCGCCGGGCACGTTCCAGCCGCCGATGCACGCGTCCCACTCGCCGAACGGACGGTCGGGCGTCGACGCGCCGCGGCGTGGGGACTCGTACGGGAACTTGAACATCGCCGAGTCCTTCGTGTTGTCCCACGTCTCGCCGGCCTCGAGGAGGACGACGCGCGCGCCGGCCTTCGTGAGTTGGTGCGCGGCCATGCCGCCGCCGGCGCCGGAGCCGACGATGGCGACGTCGTAGACGGTGGGACGCTGTGTGGCGGGAGCGGCCTGGGGCATTACGCGGATCCTTCGAGCGGTGGACGAGGGACTGCGTCGGTCGACGATGAGAATCTACGGCGTCCCGCGGTCGGGGTAACCCCGTAAGGCGCGTGTTCCGGTAAACCCCCGACGCCGGTCGAGCGATCGTCCCGACTGCGACGCGCGTGCGCGGATCGCATCATGCGGCACACACTAACCGGGGAGGACAGCATGACGACGATGGTCGGATCCCCGATCGCGCGCGACCTCGCCCGCATGCGGAAGGGCTTCCGCCGCATGTTCGACGAGCCGTTCACGTTCGATCTGCGCCTCGGAGGCGACGCGAAGCGCGGCGAGGACTCGTGGTGGTCGCCCTCGGTCGAGATGACCG
>CAYSAR010000020.1:0-18422 GCA_964428985.1 uncultured Gemmatimonadaceae bacterium
TCGCGCGTCGAGCGCGCGCTCAAGGCGCCGCTGCCGACCGACACCGACGATCGCGTGCGTGCGATCCGGCTCTGGGACCCGCTCGCCGCGTCCGTCGCCCCGACGTGGGACGGTGACTTCCGCGCGTGGGAGCGCTCGTTGCGGAGCTTCTCGTCGATCGCCGCGGTCCGCACGTCGACGTTCAACGTCGCGACCTCGGAGCTGGACGCGATGCCGGCGAGCGGCGCACAGCTCTCGGCGTCGGGGTTCAGCGTGCTCGGCGGGCGAGCGCTCTTCGGCCGCGTGCTCGATGCCGGCGACTTCGAGGCCGGCGCGCCCGACGTCGTGGTCATCGGCCATTCGCTCTGGTCATCGCGATTCGGTCGCGACCCCGGCGTGCTCGGCAAGACGCTTCGCATCGGACGCAGGCCGTATGTCGTCGTTGGCGTGATGCCCGAGGGGTTCGCGTTCCCGGCGAACGAAGCGCTCTGGACGCCGCTCCGGACGACGTCGGTCGGCGGCGTCGAGGAGCGCGCGCGCGTCCAGGTGTTCGGTCGACTCTCGACCGGTGTGACACCTGCGCAGGCGCAAGCCGAGGTCGCGGCGATGGGCGTCGCGCCCCTCGCGTTCGAGGCTGAGCCGAGTGAGCGCGAGCGGCTGCGAGCGGAGGTCGTGCCGTTCGGGCTGCTCTATCTCGGCTTGCCGGCCGATGGGCTCTCCGGCGTGCCTGAGTTCCGCTACGTCCAGGCACTCATGTTCGTGCTCTTGCTCGTCGCCTGCGGGAACGTCGCGATGCTCGTCTTCGCGCGGACGGCGACGCGCCTGCGCGAGCTCGCCATTCGTACGGCACTCGGCGCGAGTCGCGCACGCATCGTCTCGCAGGTGTTCGTGGAAACGGCGGTGCTCGCGGTCATCGCCGCCGGCGTCGGGATCGTCGCGGTCGACCAGGCGCTCCGGTTCGTGAACGTGGCATCGATCGCCGGCGCCGAGGCGATGCCGTACTGGCTCTCGCTCGGCATGACCGTCGACACGGCGCTGGATGCGTTGTTGCTCGCGGGGTTGAGCGCGGCGGTCGCGGGAATGATCCCCGCCGTCGCGATCACCGGCCGCGCCTTCGCGCGTCACCTGACGCTCGGCTCGCGCGTGCGTTTCGGCCGACTGACCGGCGCACTGATGGTCACCGACATCGCCGTCTCCGTCGCGGCGGTCGGCATGGCGTTCGCGATCGCAGGGCAGGCGACGGACACGCAGGCCGCCGAGCGCGCGGCGGGGATCCCATCCTCGGAGTACCTCGCGGTCGAGTTCCGCCTTCCTCCGACTGACGATGCACGCGCTGTCGATCGCCTCGCGGCCGATCAACGCAGGCTCGTCGAGGCGCTCGAGCGTGAGCCGGGCATCAGGAGCGTCGCGATCGGCGACGCGCTGCCACGCATGGAGCATCGGTCGCGCACGTTCGAGGTCGAAGGTGAGGATCGTGCCGCGGGCGCGCCGGCGCGCTGGGTACGGCAGGCGCGCGTCGATGCTGGATACTTCGAAGCGCTTGGCGTTCGCTTGCTCGCCGGGCGCGACTTCCTGAGTACTGACGTCGAGGGCGGCGCGCCCGTCGCGATCGTCAATACGGCGTTCGTGCAGCGGGAGTTCGGCGCAGGCGATGCGATCGGTAAGCGCGTGCGGTTCACCATGCCAGGCGATACGGCAGCGGCGGTGTGGCATGAGATCGTCGGCGTCGTCGGTCATCTGGGCGTGAACCTGCTCAACCCAGAGCGTGGCGAAGCCGTCTACCTGCCCGCCGCCCCGGGGACGATCAACCCGATGCAGCTCGCGGTTCACACGACGCTTCCGCCGGCGGACTTGATCGCTCGCGTGCGCGAGGTCGCGCTGTCGACCTCTCCCGATCTTATCCTCGGGCCGGCCCAGCCTCTCGCCGAGGTGCGACAGGGCGACTGGTACCTCATCATGGGTCTCGTCGTCGGCTTGCTGACGCTGGTCGGCGTGCTCGTCGCGCTCGCGACGTCGGGGCTCTACGCGATGCTCTCGCTCTCGGTCTCCGAGCGGACGCGCGAGATCGGCATCCGCGCCGCACTCGGCGCATCGCGCGGCGCACTCGTCGCGACGATCCTCAGGCGATCGCTCGTGCAGGTCGGCATCGGTGCCCTAATCGGTCTTCCGCTCGCGTCGCGGTTCGTCTTCGAGCTCCTCGACGAGACCGGCGGCGCGTCCGCGCCGCACGCAGTGACGATCGCCGTCGCGCTCGCGTTGGGCATCGTCGGGCTCGTGGCGCTTGGTTCATGCCTCATGCCGACGCGGCGGATTCTTGCGATCGAGGCCAGCGAGGCGATGCGCGCCGAAGGCTGAGGCCCAAGGAGATGCGAGCGATGCCCGATCTGATCGACGACACGCGACGGCTTGCGGCCCGGCATGGGTTGCGCTTGGTGGGCGACATCACGTTCAACGAGATGGGGCTCGACTATCGGGTCGCGTTCGCGACCGACGAGAAGTCCCAGCGATGGGTCCTGCGCCTGCCTCGGCGCGGCGGCATGGGCCCGGCGATCGAGCGCGAGGCGCGGATCCTCGATTTCGTGAAGCGTCGGCTTCCGGTCGCGGTGCCCGACTGGCAGGTGCGGGCACCCGATCTCGTAGCGTATCCGATGCTGCCTGACCCGATGGCGCTCGTCTATGACGCGACCACGTATGAGGTGACATGGGGCATCGATCCCGCTGCGGCCGGATACGCGCGAAGTCTCGCACGCGTACTCGTCGCGCTGCACGCCGCTCCCGCCGCCGAGGCGGTCGCGGCGGGCATCCCGCATCGCTCGCCACGCGAAGCCCGCTCGAAAGTGCGAGAGGACCTTGAACTGGTGAAGGCCTCGCTCGGCCTCTCGCGGGAACTCGAGGACCGACTTCGCCGATGGCTCGACGACGACACGCTCTGGCCGGAGTTCACCGTGCTCACGCACGGAGACCTGTACGCCGGTCACGTGACGGCCACGCCGGACGGACGCGTCACCGGGGTCATCGATTGGTCGGAGGCGACGGTCGACGACCCATCGGTGGACTTCGCTGGGCACCTGGCGGCGTTCGACGAGGAGAGCCTGCGCACGCTGATCAACGCGTACGCGGTGGCCGGGGGGCGCACGTGGCCTCGGATGCTGGAGCACGTCGTCGAGCGATATGCCGCCGCCCCGATCAAGTACGGCGCGTTCGCCATCGCCACCGGCAACGAACGACACGTCGGCGCGGCGAAGGGCCTACTCGGCGTCGCGTAGAGCGCGACGCGATCCGCTCAGGTATGCGCCTCGCGCGCGCGCGTCGCGCAGCACGCGCGCACGGGACAGGTCGCGCAACGCCGCACCCGCGCGGTGCACACCAGGGCGCCAAGCTCCATCAACGCTTGGTTGTGCGTCCACGTCGCCGCGGCGGTGCGCGGCAGCGAGCGCTCGGCAATCGCCCAGAGCTCCTTGAGGTCGCGCCCGCGCTTGGGCTCGAGGTGCGGCGCGAATACGCGGGAAAGGACACGCGCGACGTTCGTGTCGACGAGCGCAGCGCGGCGTCCAAAGGCGAAGCTCGCGACGGCGCCGGCCGTGTACGCGCCGATTCCGGGGAGTTCCCGGAGCGCTGCGGGGTCGCTGGGGAGGGTCGCCTCGCCGCCATCGCGCGTCACCCATCGCGAGAGCTTGTGCAGGTTCCGCGCGCGCGCGTAGTAGCCGAGTCCTTCCCACTGTTCGCGGACCTGCTTCGGTCGTGCGGCGGCGAGGCTCTCGAGCGTTGGGAATCGCGTCGTGAACCGCTCGTAGAAGTCGAGCACGCGCGAGACCTGCGTCTGCTGGAGCATGAGCTCCGAGACGAGGACGTGATACGGATCGCGCGTGCGGCGCCATGGCAGGTCGCGCGCGTTGCGTCGGTACCATCGTCGCAACCTGGCGCCGAACTCACGCAGGCGAGCCGGCTCGATGTCGCTCAGTGTGGTTCCCACACCGGTGCGGCCGAGAAGAGTCCGCCGTCGACGATGAGTTCGCGCGCGAGCAGGAGCCCGAAGACGATGCTCAGCGCGCCCGCCGCGAGCCGGATGCCGCCTTGGAGCCGCGCGACGCGCGAGCCGGCGTACAGCGCCGGCGCGGCGAGGATCACAGTGACGAGCACCATGCCGAGGATCGTGCCGAGGCCGAACACGAGGAGGTACGCAATCGCGGGTGCGGTCTCGCGGATCGTCGCGAGCACGAGCAGCGCGACCGCGGCCGAGCCGGCGAGGCCGTGTACCGTGCCGACGAGGAGCGGTCGCAGCGTGCCGCGCACCGGAGTCTCCGGCTTCGGTTCCTCGCGCGACCGTAGGTTCGCGTAGCCGAGCCCGACGAGCATGATCGCGACGCCGAACTCGAGCCCGAGCCCGACGCGCGGCGGGATCACGAGGCGGAACGCGACCATCGCGCCGCCGACGAGCACGAGCGTGAGCGTATGGCCTACGCCCCAGAGCGCGCCGACCTTCGCCGCGCGCAGGAGCGACCGCTCCCGGGCGACGATCGCCGTCACCGCGACGACATGGTCGGCGTCGGTGGCGTGGCGTAGGCCGAGGAGGGCGCCGAGGAGGATGGCGGTCACTGAACCACAGATGGCAGGTGGCAGATGGCAGGTGGCAGAGTCCGTGATATCTCACCGCTCACGGGTCAATCCGCAACTCGGGGCCGACGCCGCGCCATCCGCACGACCAGCCAGAGCAGCACGCCGACCGGCACGAACACGCCGAGCGATTCGATGAACCAAGCCACGAATCCGACGAAGTTCCGCCACGCGCCGACGAACGCCTCGACGATCACGTTGCGGCCCGGTTGCGATGCGACCGGAGCCCGCTCGCTGACGGTCACGCTGATGGTGCTCATCGCGACGCGAGCGCCGAGGTAGCGGAGGCGACCTTCCGTGCGCTCGATCTCCGTGCGGACGCGGGCGAGCTCGCGCTCTACGGCGAGCACATCCTCGAGCTTCCCGGTGCGGTTCGCGAGGAGGTCGGTCAGACGCTGTTCGAGCCGGCGTGACGTCGCCATGCGCGCATTGAGATCGACGAACTCCTCGCCGACGTCCTGTACGGTCTCGGAGCGATGCTCGACGCGGCCGAGCGGCGAGAGCCCACCCATCGCCTCGTCGAAGCGCTCGGAGGGGACGCGCAGTTCGAGCGTCGCGCTGCGCACCTCGAACTCGCCCGAGCTCATGGAGACGTTGCCGATCGACCCGCCGAACCGCGTCGCGAGCTCGCGCACGGCGGCCATCGCCGCCTCGAGCGAGTCGACGCGGACGGAGACGAAGCCGTTGCGGATGAGCATCTGGCCGGGGCGGATGCTGTCCGAACCAACCTGTGGAACGGCAGGTGGCGGAGGTGCGGCGACCAACTGAGACATCTCCGCCTGTCGGTTCATGCCGGCGACACCCTTCCCGCCGAAATCCTGAGCGAGCACGGCCGAGCTCGCATCGGCTCCCCTGTCCACCTCCGGCGCATCATTGCCGCAAGCGACTGCCATCGAAACCGCCACGCTCACGGCCGCGAGGCGGCCTAGAACTCGCAAGTCCACACGCACGATCCCTCCGGGATCACCAGCCGCGCCCCATGCGCGGCTGAGAGGAGACGTCCGACCGCCGCAAACTTGCACACAGGCCGTCGGAAACGCGAAAGGGCGGCCACCCGGCCGCCCTCCTCACACCTCACACCTTCCACCTATCGCTGCACCGAAGTCTTGCGCCTCAAGAAGTCCATGAGAATGAACTGCCCCAGCGTCATCGTGTTCGTGAAGTACGCCCGCCCCCGCGTGATGCTGCTCACCATCTTCACGAACTCCACCAGCGCCCGGTCGCGCGCGAGCATGAATGTATTCACCGGGATCCCACTCTTCCGACACGCCGCCACCTCGGCCAAGGTCTCCTGCAACACGAACGCATCGAGCCCCATCGCGTTCTTGTGGATGCGGCCGTCGGGCATCGTCAGCGCGCTCGGCTTGCCGTCGGTGATCATGACGATCTGGCGCATGTCCTTCCGCTGCGCGAGCAACATGCGCCGCGCGAGCTTGAGGCCTTCGGCGGTATTCGTGTGATACGGCCCGACCTGCGCCTTCGCGAGCGCGCCGAGCGGGATCTCCTCGGCCGAGTCGTGGAAGAGCAACACTTTGATCGAGTCCCCGGGGAACTGCGTGCGGATCAGGTGCGTCAGTGCGAGCGCGACCTTCTTCGCCGGCGTGAAGCGGTCCTCGCCGTAGAGGATCATGGAGTGCGAGCAGTCGAGCATGAGCACTGTCGCGCAGCTCGACCGGTACTCGCTCTGCCGCACCATCAGGTCGGGATAGTCGAGGTCAATCGGCACGTCGAGCCGGCCCGTCCGCGCGAGCGCGTTGCGAAGCGTCTCGTTGACGTCGAGGTTGAGCGCGTCGCCGAACTCGTACGGCTTGCTCCACGCGTCGGCCTCAATGCCGGTCGCGAGCCAGGGCGTGTCGTGCGAACCGAAGCTCGACTTGCCGAACCCACCGAGGATGTTGCGCAGCGCCTTGTGGCCGAGGAAGTCGATGCCCTTGGAGGTAAGGTCGAACTGGACGTCTTGGGCGGCGGCCTGCGCGAGCCCGCCCGGTCCGAACATCGGCTGGTGGCCGGCTGGCGCCTGCGGCGGCTCGGTCGCCTTGAGGTAGCCCTCGGCGATGAGTCGCTGGACGATCTCATCGAGGAGCTGCGCGAGCTTCGCCTCGGAGATGCCATCCCCGTCGCCGCGGAGTGCCTCGAGCATCTCGGGCGTGAACTGCCCGCTCTTGATCAGCGCATCGAGGATCGCCTGGCGCAGCGCGTCGGCAGAGCGGTCGCCGCCGGGGTCGTCGAAGAAGGGATCGCCCCACGGGTTCGCGTTGCCCCCGCCGGCGAAGCCGGATTGGAGCAGGAAGTCCGCGAGCTGGTCGAGGATCGCCTGCAGGTCGACCGCGTCGGCGGACTCGGGGCTGAACTTCTTGTAGGTGTGGAAGCGCATCGGACCCCCTGACGCAACCTACCCGGCGCAGCGTCGGAGGGTCAACGACGGGAGACCCGGGAGCGACGCCCGCGTTCGATCGACAGGGTGCCCGTTCATCCCCGCTGCATACGCGTGCGACGGCACGCATCTTTCGACGTCCACCTCCATGGCCACTCCGTCGCTCGCCTCGCCGCCCCCGGTCGTACCGCGCTCCCTGAACCCGTTCCGCGTCCTCGCCGCGTACCGGAACTTCCGGCTCTTCTGGACGGGTCAGACGGTGTCGCTGATCGGCACGTGGATGCAGCAGGTCGCGGTCGGGTGGACGGCGCTCGAGCTCTCCAACGACGCGCTGCTCGTCGGCGCCGCAGCCGCGGCGGGGACACTGCCGATCCTGCTCTTCTCGCTCCCCGGCGGGCTCGTCGCGGACCGGAACGAGAAGTTGCGCGTCGTCCGCATCGCGCAATCGTTGATGCTCCTCGAGGCGACGGCGCTCTGGCTCCTCGCGCTGACCGGCCACCTCACGATCACCTGGCTCATCACGCTCGCGCTCGTCGGCGGGACGCTCGCCGCGTTCGAGATCCCGGCGCGGCAGTCGCTGATCATCGAGCTCGTCGGCAAGGAGGACCTGCCGGCGGCGATCGGGCTCAACTCGACCGGCTTCAACCTCGCACGGATCGTGGGGCCGTCGCTCGCGGCGTTCGTGATCGCGCACGGCGGTGTCTCCTGGGCGTTCGGCCTGAACGCGCTGAGCTATCTCGCGGTGCTCGCGAGCCTGTCGATGATCCACCTGCCGGAGCGCCGTGTGGCGAAGCGCGAGGCCGGCGGTACGCTCGCCGGCATGCGCGAGGCGCTGAGCTACGCGCGCCATACGCCGCCGCTTCCGATGCTGCTGCTCGTCGCGACGGTCTTCTCGTTCCTCGGTGTCCCGGTGCTCACGCTGCTGCCGGTGCTCGCGCGTGACGTGCTCGGCATGGGGGCGCAGGGCTACGGTGCGCTGATGGCATGCATCGGGATCGGCGCGGTCATCGGCGCGCTCTCGATCGCGGCGACCGGTGGCGGCACGCGCCGCGGCGAGGTGCTGCGGATCGCGTCGGTCGTCTACCCCGCGCTCATCGTCGCGATGTCGCTCACGCGCCAGCCGGCCTTCGTCGGCGTGATGCTCTTGGCGATCGGCACGGCGATGATCGTCAACAACGCGCTCGTGAACGCGCTGCTCCAGCAGATCGCGCCCGACCACCTGCGCGGGCGGATCATGTCACTCTACGTGATGCTCTACATCGGCGCCTCGCCGGCGGGGAGCTTTCTCTCCGGCGCCGTCGCGAAGGCCGTCGGCGCGCAGTGGGCGATCGGTGGTTCCGCGGCGCTGATGCTACTCTTCGCGCTCTGGGTATTCCGGCGGCATCCCGCCCTTGCGACGACTTGACCGTCCGTAGCGTCCGCCCTCGGAGCGCGTGAGCTTCCGCCGCGCGACGAGCGCCTCGAGCACCAGTTCGCACGACGCGACGAGTTCGGCGTCGGTGTCCGTCGGCAGCGCCGACGCGATGACGCGCTCGACGAGGCCTGGCACCGTCGCGAACCCCGCGCGCGCCGCCGTCGTCGCCGCCTCGTCGCTCACCTCGAGCGCCGAGCCGGTGTCGAACCACATCACGATGTCATCGAGGTCGATCGTCTCGTCGCGTTCGCGCAGCGTCGCGTCGGCAGCGCGGCGGATCAGCTCGCGCGCGATCGCCGCGCCACCGATGAGTTCCCCCTCGTACTCGAGCTCGATCTTCCCGGTGATCGCCGGCATCGCCGCGTAGATGTCGGCGAGCCGCGGCGCGATCTCCGGCTCGGCGAGCCGCAACGCGCGCCGCTCGGCGTTCGACGCGATGTCCTCCAGAAGCGTGATCGAGAGCCGTTGCGAGACGCCCGAGCGCTGGTCGATGCACTTCTCGGCGCGCGCCTCGAACGCGACGCGCTCGGCGACTTCGGCGACGACCTCGGGCATGCGCAGCGGGAGCGCGCCGCGGTCGACCCACGCCTCCTGCCGCGTGATGTCCATCGCAAGGTCCACCGTCGCGGGGTAGTGCGTGATGACCTCGCTGCCGATGCGGTCCTTGAGCGGAGTGATGATCTTGCCACGCGCCGTGTAGTCCTCGGGGTTCGCGGTGAACGCGAGCAGCACGTCGAGCTCGAGTCGCACCGGATAGCCCTTCACCTGCACGTCGCCTTCCTGCATGACGTTGAACAACCCGACCTGCACCTTGCCCGCGAGGTCGGGAAGCTCGTTCAGCGCGAAGATGCCGCGGTTCGCGCGCGGCAGCATGCCGTAGTGGATCGTGAGCTCGTCGGCGAGGATGTGCCCGCCGCGCGCGGCCTTGATCGGGTCGAGGTCACCGATGAGGTCCGCCATCGTCACGTCGGGTGTCGCGAGCTTCTCGACGTAGCGCTCGTCGGGCGTGCGCCACGCGATCGGCGTGTCGTCACCGGCCTCGGCGATGCGCTCGCGCGCGAACTTCGAGATCGGGGCAAACGGGTCGTCGTTCACCTCGGACCCAGCGACGACGGGAAGATGCTCGTCGAGCAGCGTCGTGAGAGCGCGCAGGATCCGCGACTTCGCCTGCCCACGCAGGCCGAGCAGGATGAAGTGATGCCGCGAGAGCAGCGCGTTCACGACCTGCGGCATCACCGTGTCCTCGTAGCCGAGGATGCCCGGGAAGAGCGGGCCACCGCGCTTGAGGCGCTCGATCAGGTTCGTGCGGATCTCGTCGCGCACGCCGCGTCCGGCGAGCGGGGGCTTGCCGTAGGGGGAGGAGCGGAGGGCACCGAGGGTCTGGGGGAGCGTCTTGGTCACATTGAGTTGGATGCGAGGACCGAGCAGATGTTCACCACAGGGGGTTCAGGGAACGGCGTCTTCGGTACACCGTGCGCCCCTGCGTTCCCTGTGGTGAACAAGGCCTCACGCGCAAGGTCGATCAGTACGCCGCCCGTATCTCCACGAGATTATCATAGAACACCGGCCCCGCCCCCATATCCGTGAGCAACTGGCTCGTCGTCGTGTTCACGTTGAGCCGATCCGGCGAGAGCTTGGCCCACCAGACGCCCGGGGCCCAGGCGACGCCTTCCTTGATACCCTCGCGGATGCGCGCGGTCGCACGGAAGTGGCCGCGATCGTTCTCCACCACGACCGGCACTCCATCGCGCAGCCCACGCTTCTCCGCATCACGCGGATGGAGCGACACCTCCGGCTCGCGCGCCGCGCGTTGGAGCGGACCCACGTTCACGAACGTCGAGTTCAGGAATTGGTGCGCCGGTGACGAGATCAGCGTGATGGGAAAGCGCGCCGCCAGCTGCGGCACTCTCTCTGGGAACTCGTGCGGCGCGGTGAAGCTCGGCAGCGGGTCGAGTCCCATTTCCTTCATGCGCTCCGAATAGAACTCGCACTTCCCGCTCGGCGTCGGGAACCCGCCCTCGGCGAACGGCGTGAACGGCCGCGGTACGTTGAGCCGCACCCATCCATGCTCGTTGAGCGCCTCCCACGTGACGCCGGCGAGCTTCCCGTCGTTCGCGCCGAGCGCTTGCCGGATCAGCGTCTGGTCGTCGTCCTTGAGCACCGGGTGATCCATGCCCATGCGCGCGGCGAGGCGGCGGAAGATCTCCGCGTTCGGCAGCGCCTGGCCGACCGGCGCGATGGACGGCCGATTGAGCGTCGCGTAGAGGTGCCCGTACGAGAAGTGCACGTCCCAATGCTCGAGCTGCGTCGTTGCGGGGAGCACCCAGTCGGCGTAGTCGCAGGTATCCGTGCGGAAATGCTCGAGTACGACCGTGAAGAGGTCCTCGCGCGCGAGGCCCTTCTTCACGTTCAGGTGATCGGGTGCGATCGCGCCGGGATTCGAGTTGTAGACGACGATCGCCTTCACCGGGGGACCGCCGACGCCCGCGTCGGGCTTCGTGAGCGCATCGCCGAGCAACGACATGTTGATCGTGCGTACGCCGGCAGGCGCCAGGTCCTCGCGCCTGAGGGCCTTGCGATCGAACGTGAAGTTCGCGCTCGACGAGAGCTGCACGCCGCCGCCCGGGCGACGCCAGTGACCAGCGACGGCAGGGAGGCACGCGATGCAGCGGACGGCCATCGCGCCGCCGCCGTGGCGCTGGAGGCCGTAGTTGACGCGGATGAAGGCGGCCTTCGCGCGGCCGTACTGCCTTGCGAGCTCGACGATCCGAGAGGCGGGGACCCCAGTGATCCCCTCCACGATCGCGGGTGGGTACTCCTTCACTCGTTCGCGCAGCTGCTCGGCGCCGAGCGTGTGGCGCGCGAGGTAGTCAGCATCCTGGAGTCCCTCGGCGAACAGCACGTGCATGATGCCGAGCGCGAGCGCGGCATCGGTACCGGGGCGGATAGGGATCCACTCGTCGCACTGCTCGGCGGTGCGCGTGCGGATCGGGTCGATGCAGACGATCGGCGCGCCCTTCGCCCGCGCCTCGAGCACCTTCGGCCAGAGATGCGGGTTCGAGGTCAGCGTGTTCGTGCCCCACAGCAGCACGAAGTCGCTGCTCGGCACCTCCTCGGCATCCGCACCGATGCTCGCGCCAATCGTCATGCGCATCCCCATCATGCCGGCGGTCGCGCAGATCGTGCGGTCGAGTTTCGACGCTCCGAGCAGATGGAAGAAGCGGTGGTCCATCGACTCGCCCTGCACGAGGCCCATCGTGCCGGCGTACGAGTACGGAAGGATCGCCTGCGGTCCATGCTCCGATGAAGCGACCGCCTTGAGCTTCGCCGCGATCTCATCGAGCGCCTCGTCCCACGTGGCTTCGACGAACCTCCCTTCGCCCTTGCGGCCGACGCGACGCAGCGGCGTGAGCACGCGGTCCGGATGGTACGTGCGCTCGAGGTACCGGTTCACCTTCGCGCAGAGGAAGCCCTGCGTGAAGGGATGGTCGGGATCGCCTTGAATGCGCGTCGCGCGACCGTTCTCGACGGTCACGAGCGTGGCGCAGGTGTCGGGACAGTCGTGCGGACAGGCGCCGCGGACGGCGGTGCCGGCGGCGGACGTGAAGACCGTGGCGCGAGGGGTCATGCGGAGGGCCTGGGAAGGAGGCCGGAGGGGAGCGAACCGCCCTCCTAAGGTATATCGAGGCGCACCTCCGACGCATCCGTTACCGGTCGGCGGATGGCCAGTCCAACAGGCAGAGCGCCCCGTGCGGCCGGGGCCAGCGTCCAGATCACGAAGTTCCCGCCATACTTCCCCACTTGGAGCACCACATGAAGCGCCTCTTCCTCGTCGCTACGCTCGTCCTTTACGCTGCCTGCGCGCCGAGCGCCGATGACGCAGCCCCCTCCGATTCGGCCACGCCGGCCGCGACCGACACCGCCACGCGTGACACGACCGCCGCTGACACGATCCCGCGCGACACGACGGCGACGGACACGACCAAGCAGCCGTAAGCGCTGCGCGCGCGCAGCACTCGCACCGCCGGAGTCGGCGCGGACGGGGAACTACGTCCACGCCGCTCCTGTTCTCCGAATGGGACCCAAGGATCCCGGCTACCCCCACAACGGAGAACGATCATGAAGCGACTGATGCTAATGGCCGCTGTGCTCGCCATGGCCGCCTGCGGCCGACCCGGCGAGGACGATTACGAGGAGTCGGTCTACGATCGCACGAACCAGCCCACCGCCCAGCCCGGCACGGGTACTGGGACCGGCACGGGCACCGGCACCGGCGCTACTGGCACAACGACGACGATGCAGCGCGACTCGATCCTGCGGGATTCATTGCGCGCTGATTCCCTGCGCCGCGATTCGCTGCAGCGTGGGACGATCCGCCGCGACACGATGCCCTGATCGTCAGGCGATCGCCTCAACCTTGGCGCGGACGTCGCGTCCGTCGGAGTGTGCGACCAGCACGTCCCCGCCGGGCGCGACCTCCCGCCGCACCATCGCGAGGGCGATCGGGCCGCGCGATGGCGAGTCCGCCGACGAGCGGACGTCGCCGACATCCTTCCCTTCAGTGTCGCGCACGATGGCGCCCGCCTCGATGGGCGATTCGGCGAGCAGCCGGCGCAGGTGACGATTCACGTGGCCGCGGAAGTGGATGCGCGCCACGACCTCCTGCCCCGTGTAGCACCCCTTGTTGAACGAGATCGCACCGAGGAGGTCGAGGTTCGCCTCCTGCGGGATCGTCTCCTCGTTCATCTCCATTCCCCACTGCGGAACGCCTGCCTCGAGGCGCAGGACCTCGGTCGCCCGCTCGTCGGCGAACGCGATGCCGAGTCCGTTCGCACGCGTGCGCAACGCATCGATCGTCGACGATGGGCCGATGACGTCGTAGCCGATCACGCCGAGGTCGTTCGAGCGGACGATCGTGAGCGTCTCGGCGCCGATGACGCGCTGCGTGCTCGCGAGCGGCTCGAGCGCAGCGAGCGTCCGCTCGTCGGCGCCAGTCACGTCGGCGACGGCGCGCGCCGACTCCGGCCCGTACACACCGAGCGTGCCTGTCGACGCCGTGAGTTCCGTGTGCTTCGCCAGCCGCGGGTTCACGTACTTCCGGATCATCGCCGTGAAGCCCGCGCCGGCCGCCGCGTCGGCATCGACCAGCACATCCTCGCCGCGATCGATGACGCGCAGCAGCGCGATGACGCGCCCCTTCGGCGTGAGCGCGGCGGCGCGCATCCCCGATCCCGGCTGCAGCGCGATGATGTCATTCGTGAGGAGCCCGCCGAGCACCTCCTTCGCCCTCTCGCCGGTGAACGACATTCGCATGCGGCTCGATCGATCGACCGCCGCCGCCTTCGTCGTCAACGACTCGTAGGCGCGGGATCCCTCGGCGCCGAGCGACGTCGTCATCGCTCGTGCTTGGAGCGCTGGCCGCAGGCGAGTTCGCGCACGCGCTGTGGCGTGAGATCCGAGAGCGCCTCGAGGTACGCATCGGCCTCGACCGCCTCATGCGCGGGTACGTGGCCGACGGCGACGCTCGCGAGCCCCGCCGTGCGGGCCGCGCGGATGCCGACGATGGAGTCCTCGACCGCGACGGCGCGCAGGTGCTGGCCCGGGAACAACTGGCCGATGCGTGCGAGCGCGGCGAAGTACGGCGTGCCGGCCGGCTTCGGCGGCGTCGCGTCCTCGACCGCGATCACTGGCCGGAAGATGCCCTCGAGACCCGCGAGCTCGATCGCGAACTCGACCTCGCGTCGCGAGGCCCGCGTGACGATCGCGCATCGCGCGTGCGTGACGAGCCGCTCGAGCGTCTCTCGCGCGCCTGGTTGGAGCGAGATCCCCTTGCCGGCACGCATCGCGAACGCGCGCTCGGCGCGCAACCGACAGAGTTCCACGGCCGTCTCGTCATTCGGCGCCCCGACGGCGCGACGGATCCGCCGCACGGCACCCTCGGTCGGATGGCCGGCGGCGACGTCGAGCAGTTCGTCGGTGAGCCGGATGTCGTCCGCGAGGAACGCCTCGGCGAGCGCCTCGGCGCGATAGCGTGCCGTATCGGCGAGGACGCCTTCGAACTCGAAGAGCAGGACCGGGACTTCCATGCTCGAATCCTAACGGGCGGGCGGCACTCGGTGGGAAGGCCCGTCCAGCGACCTTGCCAACAGCTCGATCGGATGCCGCACTTGCACGGCGCGACCCGTCAGCATGAGGCCACCGCCGATCTGCATGAGGCACCCGGGGTTCGCAGTCGCGACGACGTCCACGCCCGACGCCTCGATCTGGGCGAGCTTCGGCTCGAGAACCTTCATCGAGACGTCCGGCTGTGTGAGCGTGAAGATGCCGGCACTACCGCAGCACAGGTCACCATCGGCGAGCGGCGAGACCGAGACATCCTGCGCGGCCCGGAGCATCACGAGCGGAGGGACCGCGAGGCGTTGCGCATGCTGGAGGTGACAGGGCGCGTCCCACGCGACCTTCACGGAGGGCGTCGACTTCCTCGGTTGCATGTCCCTGCCTTCGAGGACAGGGGCGAGCAGTTCGCTGACGTCGCGCACCTTCGCCGAGAAGGCCCTTGCCCGCTCCGCCCACGCGCCTTCGTCCTTCAGCAGGTGGCCGTACTCCTTGCACATCGAGCCGCATCCGGCGGAACTCATCACGATCACCTCGGCACCCGATCGCTCGAACGCCTCGATGTTGGCCTTCGCGAGCTCGCGCGCCGTCGCGCCATCGCCGGCATGGGCGTGAAGCGCGCCGCAGCAGCGCTGGCCCGGCACGTGGACCGATCGCCAGCCATGGGTCTCGATGACGCGCTCGGTGTCGCGATTGATCGGCGAGAGCAGCCCTTCCATGACGCAACCGGTGAGCAGCGCGACGGTGCCGCGATCGGCCACGCCGGCACCCGACGTCGTCTCGCGGTCTCTCCGCGCCTCGCCACTGCGCGCCCGCGACGTCGATGCGAGCATCGCCGCCGGCATCGCGAGCGAGCGGGGCAGGAGTCGCATCGCGAGTCGGGCGAGTCCGATGTCCCGTGCGATGCGCGCGACCCCGAGTGCCGGCCGCAGCAGCCACTCACGGGCGAACACCGCGAGCACGATCCGCGCGCGCCAGCCGAGTGGCCGGTGAGCGACGATCGTCTCGCGAGTCGCCTCGAGCAGGGTCCCATACGGCACACCGCTCGGGCACGCCGTCTCACAGCCGCGGCAGCCGAGACATTGGTCGATGTGGCGAAGCGTCGGGTCATCGGGCGCCATGCGGCCGTCGAGCAGCGCACCCATCAGCACGAGGCGTCCGCGCGGCGAGTCGTTCTCGTCCTCGAGCGCGAGATACGTCGGACATGCCGGCAGGCAGAAGCCGCAGTGCACGCACGCCTCGAGTCCGGCCCGTTCGCGATCGAGCGGCGAACCCGGGAGCGCGCACGTCCCGCCGCCCGGCGCGTGCGTCGGCGCGGGGAGCGTCACGCGACCTCTCGCGCGTGCGCCGCGGGCGATCCGAGCAGGCCGCGGTTCAACACGTCATGCGGATCGAAGCGCTCCTTCACGCGCATCGAGAGCGTGTCCCAGCGCCAGGCACCGAGCGCCGGCATCGGCGCGTGCTCGCGGCGCACCCCGTCCCACACGGTAGGTTCGACCGACTCCACGTCACCCACCTGCTTGAGCGCCACGATCGCCGCGCGCAGGAAGGCCGCATTGCCAGCGCATCGCACGAGCCACCGCCCGGTCCCATGCGGCATGCATGCGAGCGGCGCGTGCGGTCCGCGCACGAACGCATCGAGCCGCGCGATGTCGACCGGCTCGTGCCCGCGCGCGTGCAGGAGGAACGTCTCGTCGGCCGCGGGCCGCGCGCGCAATCGCAGGTGCACCGTCGTGATGACGCCGAGCGTCCCCCACTGGCCGGTCATGAGCCGCACGAGGTCGAAACCGGCGACATTCTTCACGACGCGTCCGCCGGCGCGCACGATGCGACCGAGCCCGTCGACCGCCTCGAGCCCCGTCACGAGGTCGCGCGGACGGCCGAGCGCGCTGGCGAACGGGCCCGCCGTCGCCGTCGCGACCGTCGCGCCGACGGTGCCATCGTCGTCGCCCCAGCTGAGCAGTGGGCACCACTGGTTCGCGGCGCGCGTCGCCTCGTCCAGTTCGGCGAGCGTCGTCGCCGCGCCCACCGAGATCGTGAGGTCGTCGCTCGCATGGTCGAGCACGCCAGCGAAGGCACGCAGGTCGATCGCCTCCCGCGCGTCGACTAGGTCGAGCGGCCCACGCCACGTGCCCGCGCCCTGGATCCGCAGTGCCGCGCCGCGACGGCCGGCGTCACCGATGAGCGCGGCGAGGTCGTCGGCGGTGCGGGGGACGTGCACGCGCTCGATCGGGTCGCTCACGCGTCCATCCGCACTTGGGCCGGCACGCCGTACCACTCGCGGCACGCATGCACCGGCACCGCCTTCCCCGGGTTCGCGCGACGACGCGGGTCGAATGACTCGCGCAGGCTGCACATCGCGTCGAGCGTGTCGGCGGTGAAGAGCTCGTCCATGTACGGCAACTTGTCGAGCCCGACGCCGTGCTCGCCCGTGATCGTGCCGCCGGCGGCGATGCAGAGCCGCATGATCTCGCCCATCGCGCGATGCACGCGCGCCGACTCGTCGGCGTCGTTCGCGTCGTAGGGGATGTTCGGGTGCAGGTTGCCGTCGCCCGCATGGAACACGTTACAGACCCGCACGCGATGCCGAAGGCCGATCGCGTGGATCTCCTCGAGCAGGTCGGCGAGTCGCGTGCGCGGCACGACGGCGTCCTGTACGACGAGGTGCGACGCGACGCGTCCCATCGCCCCGAACGCCTTCTTGCGTCCCTGCCAGAGCCGCGCGCGCTCCGCCGCGCCATGCGCGACGCGCACCGTTCGCGCGCCGTGCGCCCGCGTGATGCGTTCCACCGCCGCGGCGTCCTCCTCGAGTCCGGCCGCGGCGCCATCGACCTCGACGAGCAGCACCGCCGCGGCGTCGATCGGATAGCCCGCCGCGTAGATGCTGCGCTCCACGGCCTCGATCGTCGCCTGATCCATGAGCTCGAGCGCCGCCGGCACGATCCCCGCCGCGATGATCGCCGACGTCGCGCGCGCGGCGTCGCGCACCGCCGTGAAGTCGGCGAGCAGCGTGATAACGCGCTCGGGATCGGGCACGAGGCGCACGGTCACGTCCACGATCACGCCGAAGCACCCCTCGCTCCCGGTGAACGCGCCGAGCAGGTCGTACCCGGGCGCATCGTCGCCGCGGCCGAGCGTGACGACCTCGCCCTCGGGGAGCACGACCGTCGCGCGCACGACATGGTTCAGCGTCACGCCGTACTTCAGGCAGTGCGGACCGCCGGCGTTCTCGGCGACGTTGCCGCCGATCGTACACGCCGTCTGCGACGAGGGATCGGGCGCGTAGTGCAGGCCGTACGCCGACGTCGCGCGCGTGAGCATCGCGTTCACGACGCCGGGCTCGACCGTCGCGGTGCGCGCGACCGGGTCGATCCCGATGATGCGCTTCAGCCGATGCAGCCCGAGAAGCACGACGCCGTCGGCGAGCGCGCCGCCCGAGAGCCCCGTGCCGGCCCCGCGCGCGACGAACGGGGCGCCGGCGGCCGCGAGCGCGCGCACGACCGCGACGAGCTCATCGCGCGTGCCGGGGAAGACGGCGAGCGAGGGGGTGCGGCGGTAGCCCGGTAGCCCGTCCGCTTCATAGACCATGAGCGCCGCGCGCCGCGTGAGCACATGGCGCGGACCGACGAGGTGCGCGAGCGTCGTCGCGAGGTCGCGCTGGCCGGCGTCGAGCGAGGTCACCTCGAAAAGCTACCCGAACCCCCGCATGCATGAAGGGGGGCCGGACGGTCGTCCGGTCCCCCTTCACTCCCGCCGCGCGAATGGTGCTCCGGGCGCGCGGCGATGGCTGGTCCCGTCAACTCAGGTGATCGCCCAGAACCCCGCGAGCGCACGACCCTCGGGCGACGTGCGCAGCTTGTCGAACGCCCGCTCGCGGATCTGGCGGATGCGCTCGCGCGTCACGCCGAGCAGTGAACCGATCTCCTC
>CAYSAR010000021.1:0-18313 GCA_964428985.1 uncultured Gemmatimonadaceae bacterium
GGTCGGCACACGACCGCCCTCGACGCAAACCTCCCAGCGTCCGTCCGCTCGGTGCGCATCGATGCTGGCGACGACGCATTGCGCGCCGAATCGTGCCGCTGCGTCGTCGACGAGCGCGGGCCGGCGCACCGCAGCGGAGTTGATGCATACCTTGTCGGCGCCGGCGCGCAGCGCGGCCTCGATGTGCGCGACGCTCGCGATGCCGCCGCCGACCGTGAGCGGGATGAAGAGCCGCTCCGCCGTGCGCCGCACGGCATCGAGCGCCTGGCCTCGCCGCTCGTGCGTCGCGTTGATGTCGAGGAACGTGATCTCGTCGGCACCCTCGCGCTCGTAATGCGCAGCCAGGCTCGCCGGGTCCCCGATGTCGCGCAAGGCGCGGAATCGCGTGCCCTTCACGACGCGACCGCCATCGACGTCGAGACATGCGATGACACGTCGCCTGATGGTCACGAGGCCTCCAGCAGCACGGACCCCTTCGTGCTGGACACGACGCCTGCGTCGGCCATCGCCATGCGCAATGCGAAGCCGACCGCCTTGAACGCCGCCTCGACGACATGGTGTCGATCATCCCCGCGCAGGACGATGACATGGAGCGTCACGCGCGCGGCATCGCAGAACGACCGGAGGAAGTGATCGTACAGCGAGCTGGGAAGCGGTCCCCGGTAGTACGGCCGCCCCCCGGCATCGAGCACGGCCTGCACCACGGCATCGTCCATCGCGACGGTGCGCTCCCCGAATCGCGCCGCCGTCGGCGGCAGGACCCGCGCGATCGCGGCGCCGAGCGTGAGTGCGACGTCCTCGACAATGTGGTGCCGAAGGTCGCCCGAGGCGACGACCGTGAGGTCGAGCCCGCCATAGCGCGCCAGGACCGCGAGCATGTGGTCGAGGAACTGCACGCTGGTGCGCACGTCGCTGCGGCCCGTGCCCACGGCGACGTCGATCCGGATCTCGGTCTCCTTCGTGCGGCGTTCCATCGTCGTGCGTGCGAGGGCGCTCATGCCGCGAACTCCTCGGCGACGACGCGCGGATCGAGCGCGCCGGTGTAGAGCGCCATGCCGAGCACCGCGCCGGCGACGCCACGCTCCTCGAGATTCCGGAGGTCGAGCATCGAGCCGATGCCGCCGGCGGCGATGACCGGCACGGGACTCGCGTCCACGGCGTCCTCGATGAGCGCGAGGTCGGTGCCCTCCATCCGCCCCTCGCGGTGCACGGCGGTGATGAGCACGCCGGCGAGTTCGAGCCCACGGATCTCGGAGAGGACGTCCTCGATGCGGCGCGCGGTCCGGTCGCGCCAGCCGCGCGTCGTCACCGCGCGCTGCCGGACGTCGGCGGCGAGCACGATCCGACCCGGCCAGGCGAACGCGCGTTCCTCGAGCCACGCCGGATCCTCGATGCCGCGCGTGCCGACGATCACGTGCTCGGCGCCCGCCTCGAGCCACGCGACGAGCGACTCGTCCTCTCGCACGCCGCCACCGACCTGGATCGGCAGTGGCTGCGCCCGCAGCATCTCACGCACGACGTCATCGTTCCGGCCGCGGCCCGTCGCCGCATCGAGATCGACGACGTGCAAGCGCGAGAAGCCCGCGGCCGCCCAACGTCGCGCGACGTCGAGCGGGTCGTCGTCGAGGCGCACGGCCTCCTTGTCGTAGTCGCCGCCGACGAGTTGGACGCAGCGTCCCTCGCGAAGGTCGATGGCAGGGATCGCGAGCATCAGCGCGGCACTCCTCGGACGGGGGTGGTGATCGTCGATCCGAACGAGCGGACCCAGGCGCGCAGGAACGCGACGCCGGGTCGTCCGCTCTTCTCGGGGTGGAACTGGACGCCCATGCAGGCGCCGCGCCTGACGGCGGCGACGAAGCGATCGGCCTCGTGCACCGACCAGCCGATGACGTCGTGGCGATCGGTCGCGCGACAGACGAAGCTGTTCGCGTAGTACGCCTCGCGGAAGTCGCCGAGCTCGAAGGGTGGGTCGGAACGCCACTCGACGGCGTTCCAGCCGAGCTGCGGCAGCCGCCGTGCACGCAGTCGCGTCACCGGTCCGGCGAAGACACCGAGGCCATCCCCCTCGCCCTCGTCGCTCGCCTCGAACAGCAGCTGCATGCCGAGGCAGATGCCGAGCACCGGCCGACCGCCGGCGATCATCGCGCGCAGCGTCTCTCGGAGCGGCGCGAGGCGGCGCGCGGCCGGCGCGAACGCACCGACGCCCGGCAACACGAGCGCATCGCTCGACTCGAGTACCGCGCGCGCGGCCGACATCGCGACGGAGACGCCGGTGGACGCGAGCGCCTTGCCGATCGAATGCAGGTTGCCGACGCCGTAGTCGAGGATCGTCACGCGCATGGCCAGATCCCTTCCACGGCGCGCATGACGCGATCGAGCACCGGCGCCGGCCCGACGGTGATGCGTATCGCGTCCCCGACGACCGGCAGGGCCGGGAACGCGCGCACGCCGATGCCATGTTCCGCGAATCGCTCGGCGATCTCGGTCGCGCGTACGCCGTCGCCGAGCCGCACGAGCACGAAGTTCGCTCGCGACGCGGTGAGGCACACGCCGCGGCGTCCTTCCAGGAACGCCTCCAGCGTCGCACGCGCTTCGCGAGCCGCCACCGCGCGCGATCGCATCCAGTCCCCATCGCGCTCCAGCGCCGCCGTCGCGGCGCGCGCGGCGAGCGCATTGACCTTGTACGGGCCGAGCGCTTCGCCGACCGCGGTGACGAGACGGGCGCACCCGACACCGTAGCCGACGCGCAGCCCGGCGAGCCCCCATGCCTTGGAGAACGTGCGCGTGACGAACACGCGATCCCACGCCGGTGCGCGCACGCGCCAATCGGGTCCGTCGGCGAACTCGGCGTACGCCTCGTCGAGGATCACGCAGCCCGGCGCGCGCTCGACGAGCCGTTGGATCTCACGCGCGGGCGTCATCGTGCCGGTCGGGTTGTTCGGCGATGCGAGATAGATGAGTGGTGCCCCCGTCGCGAGCAACGCATCGACATCGGTCGCGCCGTCGGCGCGCAGCGGGACACCAATCGGCTCGAGCCGGTTCGTGCGCGCGAAGGCTGCGACCATGCCGAACGTCGGCGCCGCATGCGCGATGCGGTCGCCGGGTCGCGCGAGCGCGCGGAACGCCGCGTCGAGCACGTCGTCGCTGCCGCAGCCGACGACGACCTGCGTCGGCGAATGGCCGAGCTCCCGGGCGAGTGCGCGCCGCAGCGAGTCGGCGCCGAGCTCGGGGTACCGCGACGCGAGCGACGCGGTCCCTCGAAGCATCTCGACCGCCGATGGCGGACTGCCCCAGAGGTTCGCGTTGTCGCTCAGGTCGAGGTCGATCGAACGCGCGCTCATGCGACCTCCACCGCGAGCGCGGTCGCCGCGTGTGCCGGGAGCCGCTCCGCCATCGCGAGCACGCGCACGTCCGCCGCGAGCGCGGTCGCGGCCGATCGGTCGATCCGCTGCCATGTGGTCCAGCGCATGAACGAGTCGGTCGAGAGTCCCGAGTAGCTTCGCGCCGCCCCGCCGGTCGGCAGCACGTGGTTCGCGCCGGTCAGATAGTCGCCGAACGCGACGCCGGGTCTCTCGCCGGTGAAGATCGTGCCGGCGTATCGGATCCCGGACAACGCCTCGTCCGCACGCGGCGCGTCGAGCGCGAGCAGGACATGCTCGGCGGCATACGCGTTCGCGAAGGACAGGGCCTCGTCCATCGTGCGCCCCTCGAGCAGCGCGCCACGCATCGCGAAGGCGGCGCGGATAACCGAGGCGCGCGGCTCGGCGTCCACCGCGAGGTCGATCGCGCGGCGCACCGCGCGTGACACCGCGGGGTCGAGCGCGACGAGAACGACTGCCGCGTCCGGATCGTGCTCGGCCTGCGCGAGCATCTCGCGCGCGACCATCGCCGGATCGGCGGTCGCGTCGGCGAGCACGAGGAGCTCGCTCGGTCCCGCCGGCGCGTCGATGACGGTCTCCGACGCCACCTGTCGCTTCGCTTCGGCGACGTACGCGTTCCCTGGCCCGACGATGCGATCGACGCGCGGCACTGACGCCGTACCGTACGCCATCGCGGCGATCGCGCCGGCGCCGCCGGCCGCGAAGAGCCGGTCGACGCCGGCAATCGCGCACGCCGCACGCACGAGCGCGGCTGGGAGTCCGTCGGATCGCGGCGGCGAGCAGGCGATCACCTCGGAGACGCCCGCCACGCGCGCCGGGATCGCGCCCATGAGCAGCGAACTCGGGTACGGCGCACGGCCGCCCGGCGCGTAGACACCGGCACGCCGCACCGGCGCCGGTCGTCGGCCGATCTCGACGCCATCGCGAGTCACGATGATCTGCTCGGCGGGACGGAACGCGCGATGCACCTCCTCGATGTTCGCCGCAGCGCGCTCGAGCGACGCGCGAACGCGGGCGTCGAGCGCGTCGAGCGCGCGACGGCACTCGCGCGCCGGCACCTCGAGATCGTCGAGTCCGACACCATCGAGCTCGCGCGCGAGCGCGCGCAGCGCCTCGTCGCCTTCGCGTCGCACGCGCTCGACGATCGCGGCCGTCGTCGTCGCCGCGGCCCGGTCGGCAGGCGCCGCTCGCGAGAGCAGTCGTTCCCTCGCTCGCGGCTCAAGCGATGCCAGCGGTCCGGTGACGGCGAATCGCACGCGTGCCGTCATGCGAGCAACCGCTCGATGCGCGTCACCAGGATGCCTTCGCCGCCGAGCGACTTGAGTGCGTTGACCGTCCGGTGGATCCCGTCGGCGAGGCAGACCGCGTGCACCGCGACCTTGGTCCCACCATCGAGCACGTCGATCACCGTCGGCCCGGAGATGCCCGGGAGCACCTCGCGTACCTCGGCCAGCCGCGCGCGCGGGACGTTCGCCATGAGGTAGCGACGCGATCGCGCGTCGATCACCGAGCGCAGCGCGGAGACCAACCCCTCGAGGGATGCCGCGACGGACGGATCGGTCTCGACGGGTCGCGCGACCAACCGAGCCGACGACTCGAGCACGGTCGCGATCTCACGCAGCCCGTTGACGCGCATCGTTGAGCCGGTCGACGTGATGTCGACGATGACATCGGCGATGCCGACGTGCGGCGCGACCTCGGCGGCGCCGGACACCGGCACGATCTCGACGCTCGAGCCGGCCTCGGCGAAGAAGCGCCGGGCGATGCGCGGGAAGACCGTCGCGACGCGCGTGCCGCGCGGCAGTCCCGCGACGTCGGTGACGGCGCTGTCCTCGCGCACCGCGACGACAATGCGGCATCGACCGAAGTCGAGGTCGAGACGCGACTCGATCCGACGCGCCGACTCGCTGACGAGATCCCAGCCGGTGATGCCGGCATCGGCCGCGCCGTCGGCGACGAGTTCGGGGATGTCCTGCGCACGCACGAAGAGGGCTTCGTACTCGCCGCCGAGCGAGGCGACGAGCGCACGCTCCGACGAGGCGCGTGGTTCGAGTCCCGCGTCGGCGACGAGAGAGCGCGTGGCATCGGCGAGTCGACCCTTGTTGGGCAGTGCGAGGCGCAGCATGGGAGAGTGGGGGGAAAGAGAAAAGGCCCGTCCGGTGACCGGACGGGCCTCGAGATCCTTCGACGTCGTGTGAAGTGCGACCTGCTATCGCGCCTCATCGGTGCACGCCGAGCGTCCCGCGGCTGTCCGGAGACAGACGAGGTGATGCGCGGCGTGATGATGGAGGCGAGTCATGGAGCGCGAAGGCTAGTCAGGTGTAGTTGGCTGGTCAACAGGCCACGGAACGGTGCGCCTGCTGGGGTGGTAATCTGAGGTTGGCATTCGTCGTTCCTTGTGATATTTTTCACAAAGTGCGGACCTCGGGTCCGTACGCACATCACAATCATTCGTAGGTCGGGGAGGCTATTCGTCATGCGGTTCAAGGGTCTGGCGCTCGTTGCGAGCGCGTTCGTTTTCGCCGCCTGTGGTGGTTCTGAGGAGGCGCCCGCCTCCGACACGGGCGCTGGCACGGCAGCAGCTCCGGCGGCTGAGCCGGCGACGGGGAGCGCGACGCTGGCGCCCGCCACCGGTCAGACGCACGAAGTCAAGATGGTCGGCGACGACAAGGGCTATCGCTTCGAGCCCGCGAACCTCACGATCAAGCAGGGCGATGCGGTGAAGTTCACGTTCGTCTCGGGTGGTCCGCACAACGTCGCGTTCAGCAGGGACTCGCTCCCTGCGGGTTCGGCCGCGCAGCTCGACGCGAACATGGGCTCGGAGCGCCTCTCCGAGCTCATGTCGAACATGTACACGGAGCCGGGTCAGAGCATCACGATCTCGTTCGCGAACCTGCCGGCGGGCCGCTATCCGTTCAACTGCACGCCGCACATCGCGATGAACATGGTCGGAGTCATCACCGTCCAGTAATGAAACCCGGGACGTGACATCGTCACGTCCCGGTTCGTCGCACGAAGTGACTGCGGGTGTCGAGGGTTCCCCCTCGGCACCCGCTTGTTTCTTCCGCCATCGGCGCGATACTACACGAGACCGTGTCCCCTACCCCATCGACTCCGTCCGGACCGGGCACTCCCGCCGCGCCCCTCGTCGGCGGTGACCGCTTCGCCGCGCGCGCGTCCCTTGCCGCGCGTCGCATGCGTCGCTTCGCGCGCGTCTGGGTGATCGTGCTGCTCCCTCTCGCCGTCGCGATGGCGGTCATCCCGTTCGCGGCGGACGACGGTGCCGCCGATGCGCGCCAGGAACGCGAGCGGCTTGCCGCCGACACGTTGCGCAGCGCGCAGCGCTTGCGGCTGGCCGAGCGCGAGGCGGTGCTCGCGGAGTCGCTGCATACCGCGGCGATGAACGAGCGCGACGCGGCGCCGACACCGCGACCCGCCGTCGCGGTCGCGCCCCCCACGAGCGAAGACCCCGAGGTCGCCGCATTGGCCGCCGCGATCCAGGAAGCGCGCCGCCTGCGCACCGTCTCGGCGTGGCTCTTCGTCGCGAACCAGTCGCCCGTCAGCGGTGGACCACGCATGCGGTCGCTCGCCGATTCGCTGCGCGCGCTCGAGCGTGAGCGCGATGCGATTCCCCCGGGTCCCGAGCGTGACCAGCTCGCCGCGCCGCTCACGCGAGCGATGAGTCGCGTGGGGTACACGATCCTCGCGATCGCCGAGAACCGCCGGTCGACGCTCGCCGAGGAACGCGGGACGGCGACGCCGCGCGCCGCGCCACCGCCCGTCGCCGAGGTCGCGACGCCGGTGGCCGCACGATTGGACACCCTCCGGTCGGCGGAGCGACTGCGGGCGGCGCGCGACACGCTGCTCGTCGCGCAGCGCGCGCATGCCGATGCCGTCGGTGCGGCGCAGCGTTTCCAGTCGCCGTCGGCGATGACGCCCGAGGTCTCGCTCGCCGAACTCACGCCGGCGATCGCGTTGTTTGCGTTGCTCGTCGCCGGACTGCTCATCCGCTTCGCGCTCGCCATGAGTCGCGAGTCGGGCGAGCCGACGCTGGCGAACGCGCAGGAGGCGGAGCGAACGATCGGGACACGCGTGCTCGCCACGGTGCGTGACGCACCGATCGATGGGCCGGCACGGTTCCGCCCGAGCGGCGTCGACCCGTTCCGCATGCTCTACCTCGGCCTCACCGCGACCGGGACCCGCGCGCGGACGATGGTGGTGACCGGCCGAGATCCCGAGATCGTCGCGGCCGTCGGCGCGCGTCTCGCGATCTCGGCCGCGGCGGATCATCGCACGACGCTCGTCGTCGACCTTGATCCAGCGAGCATCGCGCTCTCGCGCACGTTCCGCGAGCGCGCCGAGCCCGGACTCACCGATGCGCTCGCCGGCGCGTTCAAGTTCCGCGAGGTCGCGCGCCCCGTCGGGTCGAGCGACGGGTTGCCGATCACGCTCATGCCCGCGGGCACCGAGCGCGACCTGCCGACCGGCGCGGAGTGGGAGGAGCGCAAGCTCGAACTCACGAAGTTCCGCACATCGTTCGAGTTCACGATCCTCGTCGCGCCGCTACCGTTGCTGGATCTGGCGGTTTCGTTGGTCGAGACGAGCCCGATCGTGCTGAGCGCCGTCGTCGGGGCGACGACGCTGACGCACTACTCGGCGGACGGCGCGACCGTTCGCGCGGGTGGGCGACGCCTCCACGGCGTCGTGCTCTGGGATGCGCCGTCGCCGTCGCTTCCGACGCGCGCCGAACTCGCCGCGATGATCTCGACCCGCCGTGGGCGAACCCCCGGTGGTTCGTTCGCCGCGGTGCAGAAGGCAATCAGCAGCATCGACGCGAGCCAGAAATAAGCCACCATCGTGGATCCAACGGCACAGTGGGCTGATTCACTGTTAGGCTTGGAACGGCTCTTCTTCCTCAAGGTGGCGGTCTGGGCAGGACTCTCCGTCCTCGCAGCGACCGCTCTGTTCGCCGCGCGGAACTCGGGGGCTCGATCCGCGCCCACGCTCGAGGGGTTGGCCAGCTCGCTGTTCTCGGTCGGCGCGCCGCTCCTAGTCGTCTCTCTGCTCCTTCGACATGGCGCAGGGATGCGCGACCTCGCTTCGGCGACGGCGCTCGATCGCGCGCTCTGGTTCGGTGCCGGCGCGGCGGCCGCGGTGGCGCTGCTCGCGCTCCTCCTGACGTCGCGTGTGCCGCGCGGGTCGCGCGCCGCCGGGTGGGCGCTCGGCGTGAGCCTCCACTGCGTCGCGCTCGCGACGGTCGCACTCCAGCTCGCGCGTTCGATCGTGCGCTAGTCGCCGAGGGCTCGGCGCGAGCGAAGGGCAGCCGGCGCTGCTAAGTTCCCACGGGATCATGACGGGCTATTCAGACCGCATCAATCACGCCTTCGCGTTCGCGGCGAAGCACCACGACCGCCAGGTGCGGAAGGGCACCCGCCTTCCCTACCTCACGCATCCCGCGAACGTCGCGGTGATCCTGACGCGCTATGGGCGACCCGACGACACGATCGTCGCCGGCATCCTGCATGACGTGATCGAGGACTGTCTCCGCGAGTCGTGGACGCGCGAGATGCTCGAGGACCGCATCGCGTCGAAGTTCGGCACCCCGGTGCTCGAGATGATCCTCGCGGTCGCGCGACGGCGGACCGATGATGAGGGCGTCGAGATGTCCCGTGACGAGGTGCGGGCCGACTTCCTCGAGCGGCTCGCGACGGCCGACGACGAGGCGCGCTGGGTGTGCGTCGCCGACAAAGTCCACCTGACGGGCACGATGCTGGCCGACCTCCGGCGCACGATCGACACCCACACGGTCTGGAGCCGCTTCGGCGGCGGCCGTGACGGCACGCTCGGATGGTTCCGCTCGGTGCGCGACCGGCTCGCGGCGCTCGGCTTCGCCGCCCCGATCATGGCGGAGTACTCCGAACTACTCGCGCAGCTCGAGCAGGTCTAGGCGCGACCGTTCGCGGGATACGTCGAGCGCACGTAGTCCTCGAGGATCTCGAGGAACTCGGGGACGATGCGTTCGCCCTTGAGCGTCACGCGCAGCTTCCCGTCGACGTAAACCGGCGCCTTCGGCTCCTCGAACGTGCCCGGCAGCGAGATGCCGAGGTTCGCGTGCTTCGATTCGCCCGGCCCGTTCACGATGCATCCCATGACGGCGACCTTCATCTCCTCGACGCCGGGATGCACTTCGCGCCAGACCGGCATCTGCTCGCGCAGGTAGCCCTGGATGTCCTCGGCCATCTGCTGGAAGAACGTGGAGGTCGTGCGGCCGCAACCCGGGCAGGCCGTGACCTGCGGCGTGAACGAACGGAGCTCGAGCGACTGCAGGATCTGCTGCGCGACGAGTACTTCCTCCGTGCGATCGCCGCCGGGCCGCGGCGTGAGTGAGACGCGGATCGTGTCGCCGATGCCCTCGGAGAGCAAGATCGAGAGCGCGGCGGTCGTCGCGACGACGCCCTTCGTGCCAAGACCGGCCTCGGTGAGTCCAAGGTGCAGCGGATAGTCGCAGCGCGCCGCGAGACGACGATAGACGGTCACGAGATCCTGCACCTGCGAGATCTTCGCCGAGATCAGGATCTGGTCATGGCGCAGTCCGGTCTCCTCGGCGAGCGCCGCCGAGCGCAACGCGCTCTCGAGCATCGCCTCGAAATAGACATCCTTCGCATCGAGCGGCTCGGGCCGTCGCGCGTTCTCGTCCATCATGCGCGTGAGCAGGTCCTGGTCGAGCGAGCCCCAGTTCACGCCGATGCGCACCGGCTTGCCGTGCTCGACCGCGACCTCGACGATCGTTCGGAAGTTGTCGTCGCGATGCCGTGTGCCGACGTTGCCCGGATTGATGCGGTACTTCGCGAGTGCCCTCGCCGTCGCTGGGTACTTCCTGAGCAGCAAGTGCCCGTTGTAATGGAAGTCGCCGATGACCGGGACGGACACGCCGAGATCGGCGAGCCGCGTCATGATCTCCGGCACCGCGGCCGCGGACTCGTCGTTGTTGACGGTGATGCGAACGAGCTGGGAGCCGGCGGCGGCGAGCGCCGCGACTTGCGCCGCCGTCGATGCGGCATCCGCCGTATCGGTGTTCGTCATCGACTGGACGACGACGGGATGCGACGAACCGACGCGGACGCCGCCGATGTCGGCGGTGACGGACTGGCGGCGGGGCTTGAAGGGTGACAAGGGCGGGGAAGCGGTTACGAAGGCGTAGGTGTGGCGGGATAGCTTCAAGTTAGCTGGGCGGCGCCATTGCGGAGCTGGCAGGGGACCCCTAGTATTACGCATCCTCCGGACTCTCCGGAGGATGGTCCAGCGCGAGGGATCACGATTCTCGCGAGTCCGATTGTGCAGGGTACGGCGCGTTCCGCTCCCGGCATCAATCAACAAATCAGGAGTAGGGAATGCGTACGACCGGCAAGGTGAAGTGGTTCAACGATGCGAAGGGTTTCGGGTTCATCACGCCCGACAACGGCACCAAGGATTGCTTCGTGCACTACAGCGCGATCCAGGGTTCCGGCTTCAAGTCGCTCGCTGAGGGCGACGCCGTCGAGTTCGACATCGTCCAGGGTGCCAAGGGCCCCGCGGCCGAGAACGTCTCGAAGGTTTCGTAACCACGAGCCGGCACAATCAGGAAGGCGTCCCGAGTTCGCTCGGGGCGCCTTCTTGCTTTCGGAAGGTCAGGGCCCCTCGGCGAGCGCCCTGTTCGCCGGCGGCCGTCCACGCCGGGGTCGCACCACCGACTCGATCGCCGTGCCGAGCAGCTCCTCGACCCGCATCCGTAGCGCGTCGACGTCGATCAGCAATGAGGAGTGCTCACCGACCGGCACTTCTCGCGTCGTCGCGACCTCTGGTTCGGAGGCGCTCAACGCTCGTCTCGCAAGGTCGAATGCCTGGCCCATCGGGATTCCCAAACCCCGGTTGAGTTCGACGGCGAGCATCAGGACTTCGAGCAGCTGGACGGGAATCCGCCGGTCGACACCCTGTCGGCCCTTGGGAATCGCTGCGTCCCCAAGGCGATTGAGAATCGAGTCGAGGTTCCGGCGGCTGATTCGAAGGGTTTCAGCAGCCGTCGCGGACGTGACCGCCCTCAAGAAATAACCTCGCGCGGAAGATTATTTCCTACGCTACACGCGAGTCATTGAAAGTCAATGATTTGGCAGGCCGGAGTTGCGAACACCGACGAGATCTGGTGGCTGAGCCGTCAGGAAGCGGAGCAGGTCGTCGATTCGTCCGCAGAATCGAACCTACCCAGGCTGCCAAACACTACGTGACCCAACGTCCGCCATGGTAGAAAATTATTCATGGCTACTCGATTAATTATGTAATTCGTTGATACTTATTCACTTAACACGAATCAGAACTCTCGAGGCCTCAAGCTGAGTCCGAACCGCGATGGGTCCCGTGCCACCGGTCACAGCCCTGTGGCTGATCGACCTTTCGGGCGCCAGCTCGGACAGAACGTCGGACTCGAATGCCGTGTGGGCGGCCGAAAAGCGCTCGAACGGAAGCTCCGAGAGCTCGATTCCCGCCTCCTCGGCCTCCCGCACGAGCCGCCCCACCGCGCCATGTGCGTCTCGGAACGTCACGCGCTTCCGAACGAGGTAATCCGCGAGATCGGTCGCCATCATCGCGCTCGAAACGGCACGCCGCATCCGCTCGCGTTCGATCCTCAGCGTCGCGATCGAACCGGCGACGGCGGGAAGGAGCAGCGCGATCGAATCGACGGCATCGAACAGCGCGCGCTTGTCCTCCTGGAGATCCTTGTTGTAGCCGCTCGGAAGCCCCTTGAGCGTGCCGACGAGCGCGACGAGGTCGCCGAGCACACGCGCGCCGCTCCCCCGCGCCAACTCGAGCGCGTCGGGATTCCGCTTCTGCGGCATCATCGACGAACCCGTCGAGTACGCGTCGCCGAAACGCACGAAGCCGAACTCGCTCGACCCGAACAGGATCAGGTCCTCGGCGAGTCGCGACAGGTGCGTGCCGAGCATGGTCAGCGCGAACAAGAGCACCGCCACGAAATCGCGATCGCCGACCGCGTCGATGGAGTTCGGGGAGATCGACTCGAAGCCGAGCGCGTCGCGCAGCTGCTCCCGCGGGATGGGAAACGCCGAACCCGCGATCGCTCCCGAGCCGAGCGGCATCACGCTCGCGGACGCTCGCGCTTGCGCGATGCGCTCGCGATCGCGCGTCAGTGGCCAGAAGTGCGAGAGGAACCAGTGAGCGACCGAGACGGGCTGCGCGCGCTGCAGGTGCGTGTAGGCCGGCATGACGTCGTCGACGTGTGACTGCGCTTGATCGACGAGCGCAGCCTGGAGATCGCGCACCAGTCCATCGAGGCGCTCGCACGCGTCGATCGTCCAGAGCCGTGTGCCGGTCGCGACCTGGTCGTTCCGAGAGCGGCCGGTATGCAGGCGACCCGCTGGCTCTCCGGCTTCCTCGTGCAGGAGCCGATCGATGAACGTATGCACGTCCTCGTCGCTCGCGATCGGTTGCTCTCCGGCGGCGATGCGCGTGGCGACGCGATCGAGACCATCCTGCACCGCCTTCGCATCCTCGGCGGACATGACGCCGGCGGTCGCGAGACCACCGGCCCATGCCTTCGACAGGCGGATATCGAAGGGCCAGAGCCGAAGATCGGTGCCGATCGAGCGATTGACCGCTTCCAGCTCAGGCGCCGGTCCGCCGGCGAACCGTCCGCCCCACAGCTTGTGACCGGACGCGCCGCCGCTCACCGGCTCGCCTTGTCGAAGCCGGGGACCGGGAGCGACTTGGGTCGGACGTCGACGCCCTTCGCCTCGAGGTCCTTGATCGCGCGCACGCGCGACGAAAGTCCATACAGTCGGATGAAGCCCGCGGCATCCGACTGCTCGTAGACGTCGTCCTCGCCGAACGTCACGAAACGCTCGTCGTACAGCGCCTCGCTGGACTGGCGGCCGGCGATCGTCAGGTTGCCCTTCCAGCACCGGATCGTGACGGTGCCGGTGACGCGCTCCTGCGTGACGTTCACGAACGCGTCGTAGGCCTCGCGCTCCGTCGTCCACCACCGCCCTTCGTAGACGAGATCCGCGTAACGCGGCGCGATGAGGTCCTTCGCCGCCAGCGTGCGACGGTCGAGCGTGAGCTGTTCGAGCTCCGAGTGCGCGGTGTAGAGCAGCGTGCCGCCAGGCGTCTCGTAGACGCCGCGCGACTTCATGCCGACGAGCCGGTCCTCGACGATGTCCGCGCGACCGATGCCATGCCGCCCACCGATGGCGTTCAGCGCTTCGAGCAACGCGACCGGACCGAGGGCTCGACCGTTGACCGAGACCGGCGTGCCGCGCTCGAAGCCGATCGTGACGTCCTCCGGCTTGTCGGGAGCGTCGGCGGGATCGGTCGTGAGCATGAAGAGATCCTTCGGCGGGACCGACGCCGGATCTTCGAGGACGCCGCCTTCATGCGAGATGTGCCAGATGTTCCGGTCGCGCGAATAGATCTTCGTCGTCGTCGCGGCCACCGGCACGCCCTTCGCCGCGGCGTACGCGAGCGCATCCTCGCGCGAGCGGATGTCCCACAGCCGCCACGGCGCGATGACGGGAAGGTGCGGGGCCATCGCCATGTACGTCAGCTCGAAGCGCACCTGGTCATTGCCCTTGCCGGTGCAGCCATGGGCGAGCGCGTCGGCGTCGAGCTCGAGTGCGACGTCGACCTGCCGCTTCGCGATCAGCGGACGCGCCATCGAGGTGCCGAGCAGGTACTTGCGACCGTAGATGGCGCCGGCGCGCAGGGTCGGGAAGACGAAATCGCGCACGAACTCCTCTCGGAGGTCGGCGATGCGGCACTCGGCCGCGCCGGACGCGAGCGCCTTCTCGCGCACTCCCTCGAGCTCGTCACCCTGGCCGATATCGGCAGCCACGCAGACGACCCGCGCGTCGTAATGCTCGCGCAGCCAGGGAACGATGATTGAGGTGTCGAGGCCGCCGGAGTAGGCGAGGACGATGGTATTCATGCCGAGGACCCGGTGGGGTGTCCGTGTTCAGTAGCGGGAGGTCGCGAAAGGATCGCACGAAGAAGCTAGTCGCATAAGTATGCGGACGGTAGCGCTGCGGGGAGGGTGGTCGGAGCGCGCGGTCACGACCGGCGACCCAATGTGCTCAATCGCCGCGCGACCCGCTCGCGCGCAGCCTCGGTGCGGCAGATCATCAGGATGGTGTCGTCGCCGGCGATGGTGCCGAGGATGTCGGGACTCGCCTCGGTGTCGATTGCCGATGCGACCGTCTGCGCGGCGCCGACGACCGTCTTGAGGACGATCAGGACGCCGGTGGACTCCAGGCGGAGGAAGAGTTGGGGCAGGATGGAGGCCAACGGCGCTCGGCTGCCATCCTCGGAGGCCGGCTCGGGCACCGTGTAACGGACGCCGTTGTTCGTCGGGACACGGGCGATTCGCAGGTCGCGCATGTCGCGCGAGAGCGTGGATTGGGTGACGTCCCATCCGCGGCGATGCAGCAGCTGCCGAAGCTCCTCCTGGCTGCCGACGTCGCGCGTCGAGATCAGCTCGAGGATGGCGTTCTGTCGTTCGCGCTTGGAAGCGGTCACCGAGGGTCTCCGAGGTTGTCCCAGTGTAGCATGGCCGTCGGGGCCGGGAAAGCGAGGTGTTGACAGCCCGAATCGGCATGAGTATGCATTATTCGTGCATAAGATTCCAGTCGGCGTGCTCGGCGCCTCCGGCTACGCCGGACGCGAGCTCTGCGCGCTCATCGCGAACCATCCCGCGCTCACGCTGGCGTTCGCGACCGCGAACTCTCAGCGTGGCGAGAGCGTCACGCTCCCCGGTGCGGGACGCGTGACGTTCAGCGCGACCGAGGATGCCCCGCTCGCCGATGCGCGACTCGTCTTCTCGGCCCTCCCGCATGGCGCGAGCGCCCCATGGGTCGCGCGCGCGCGCGAGGCCGGCGCGAGGGTCGTCGACCTCTCGACCGACCTGCGCATCGGCAATGGCGCCGCCGAGGCGGTGCCGTATGGACTGACCGAGCTGCGCCGCGACACGATCCGCGGCGCGGCGGTCGTCGCGAATCCCGGCTGCTATCCGACGTCGGCGCTGCTGGGCTTGCTTCCGCTGCTCGAGCGGCACCTCATCGCGCCCGGTGCGACGATCGACGTGAGCGCCGCGAGCGGCGTGACCGGTGCGGGACTCACGCCCCGTCTCGACCTGCTCTTCGGCGAGGTGACCGAGAACTTCCGGGCGTACGGCGTCGGCAACTCGCACCGCCACCTGAACGAGATGCGCGCGCTGCTGCAAGAGCTCGCGGTCGATGCGGACCTCCTCTTCACGCCGCACCTCCTGCCGATCGCGCGCGGGATCCTCTCGACGATCACGGTGCCGCTCAAGCGACCGCTCGACGACGTGCTCGCGCCATGGCGCGAACGCTATCGCGGCGAGCGGTTCATCCAGGTGACCGACGAGCTCCCCGAGCTGCGGTCGGTGCAGCGCCGTAACGTGGTGCAGATCAGCGTCCGGGCCGTGACGGGCGTGCGCACGCCGACGGTGCAGGTCTTCTCCGCGATCGACAACCTCGTGAAGGGAGCGGCGGGACAGGCCGTGCAGAACGCGAACCTCATGCTCGGCCTCGACGAGGCCGCGGGGCTGGCGGCGTGACGCACGGACGCCGACGCTCCGATTCGCCACGTAGCGGGCCGCGCGTGCCGACGCATCACGCGGCGTCGCCCGGCGCGCAGGTCACGATCCGCGTCATCAAGGTCGGGGGGCGTGCGCAGGGCGATCCGCGACTCTTCGACGCCGTGGCGACGGCAGCGAAGACCGCGCGCGTCGTGCTCGTGCACGGCGGCGGGGATGAGATCTCGGCCTTCCAACGCCGACTCGGTGTCGAGCCGGCGTTCGTCGGCGGACGTCGCGTGACGACGGCCGACGACCTCGAGATCGTCCGCATGGTACTCTCGGGGACGGTCAACAAGCGCCTCGTCTCGCAGCTCGCCAGCGCCGGCGTACAGGCGGTCGGCGTGAGCGGAGAGGATGGGCGGCTCCTCGCCGCGAAGGCCGCCGGGGAGGAGATGGGCCGCGTCGGCCGTGACGTGCTCGCCGACGTGAGCCTGCTCGCCCACCTGCTCAATGGCGGGTGGGTGCCGGTCATCTCCCCGCTCGCCCGCGAACAGGACGGGCCATCCGCCGGCGCCGGCTTGAACGTCAACGGCGATGACGCCGCGGCGACGATCGCGGCAGGGCTCGGCGCCGATGAACTCGTGTTCGTCGCCGACGTGCCTGGCGTCCTCGAGAACGGCACGCTCGTGCCGGACCTCGACCTCGCCGGCGCGCGTTCGCTCGCCGAGCGCGGCGTCGCGCAAGGCGGCATGCGCGCGAAGCTCGAGGCGGCGACGCTCGCCTTGCGCAACGGCGTGCGCCGCGTGCGCATCGCCGGGCTCGAGGGCATCACCGACCGCACCGCCGGCACGCTCATCACCCAACCACCCATCACCGCGAGTCCCGCATGACCGCAGCCATCGCCCCGATGACCGACGCCCTCTTGGGCCTCTACCGTCGCGCCCCGATGGAATTCGTGCGCGGCGATGGGGTGCGCCTCTATGACGCCGATGACCATGCGTGGCTCGACTTCGCGTCGGGCATCGCCGTGAACGCGCTCGGCTACAACGACGCCGGGCTCAAGCGCGCGATGGCGGAAGCGATGGAGACCGGGCTCGTGCACGCGTCGAACCTCTTCCGCACGGAGCCCGGCGAACGCCTCGCCGACAAGCTCGTCGCGGCGTCGTTCGCGGACCGCGTGTTCTTCTGCAACTCGGGCGCCGAGGCGAACGAGGGCGCGTTCAAGGTCGCGCGCCGGTGGGGACGCCACGCCGGTGGACCGGCGAAGCACGAGATCGTCGCGCTGCGCGGCGCCTTCCACGGTCGGCTCTTCGGCACCGTGGCGGCGACCGATCGGCCCCAGTATCGCAACCCGTACCGCCCGCTCGCCGGCGGCATCCACATCCACGAGCGCGACCTCAAGGACCTGTCGGCGGTCATCCAGGACGAGACGACCTGTGCCGTGATCGCCGAGCCGATCCAGGGCGAGGGCGGCGTGCGCGTGCTCGACGCCGGGTTCGTGCGCGAGCTGCGCGCGCTCACGCGCGAACGCAACGTGTTGCTGATCCTCGACGAGATCCAGTGCGGCTACGGTCGCACGGGGACGTTCTTCGCGTACGAGCAGTTCGACATCACGCCGGACCTGCTCACGCTGGCGAAGCCGATGGCCGGCGGACTGCCGATGGGCGCCGTGCTCATGACGAAGCAGGTCGGCGACGTCATGCAGGCGGGCGATCATGGGACGACGTTCGGGGGCGGTCCGTTCGTGTCCCATGTCGCGAACCATGTCTTCGATCGGTTGCATGACCCGGCGATGCTCGCGCATGTCGGCCAGGAAGGCGCGTGGCTCGGCGGGCAACTCGAGGGGCTCCGCCGCCGGTCGACGAAGGTGCGTGCCGTCCGCGGGCGCGGATTCATGTGGGGCGTGGACGTGACCGACCCGGCGCGCGACATCGTCGCCCGGGCAGCGGAGCGAGGACTGCTGATCGTGTCGGCCGGGGACCACACGCTGCGCTTGCTTCCCCCGCTCGTCATGCGCCGGGAGGATCTCGCAATCGGTCTAGAGATGCTGGAAGCCGCGATCGGCTGAGCATCGGGGCTTCTTCGGCCGCATGAGGTGGCCGGAGAGGCCCCTGCCGCCTCTGGTGGGATTCGCGACCGATGGGCAACGTTCGCGCGTCCCATGACCCAGGTCCACTCTCGCCCCGGTCCCGCGGCGCTCGTCGCGCACGTCGCGCACGTCGCGCTTGCGACGGCGCTCATCGCGTGCACGGCGCCTGCGCAGCAGGGCACGCCGGGCGGAGCGCCGACCGGCGACGCCATCGCTCGTCAAGCGCCGGGGAAGCCGACGCTCGTCGTCTCCATCACCGTC
>CAYSAR010000022.1:0-551 GCA_964428985.1 uncultured Gemmatimonadaceae bacterium
CTCGCCCGGAAGCCCCCCAAAGTCGTTCTCTGTAGTTCTCGGTGTCCTCGGCGCCTCGGTGGTATGCTGTTGCAGGTTCGGTCACCACCAGCCTACCGCGCCACCTTGTGCCCGAGGTCCAACCGCGCCGAATACGGCCGCTCGCCGTACCCGGTATAGATCTGCCGCGGACGGGCGATCTTCTGCTCCTTGTCCAACAGCATCTCCTCCCACTGCGCGAGCCATCCCGCGGTGCGCGCGATCGCGAACAGCACCGTGAAGTAGTCCGTCGGGAAGTGCATCGCGCGGTAGATCAGCCCCGTGTAGAAGTCCACGTTCGGGTAGAGCTTGCGCGACACGAAGTAGTCGTCCGAGAGCGCGATCCGCTCGAGCTCGAGCGCGATCTCCATGTCCTTCGACATGCCCGCCACCTTGAGCACGTCATCGCAAAGCTGCTTCACGATGCGCGCGCGCGGGTCATAGCTCTTGTACACGCGGTGCCCGAAGCCCATGAGCCGCGAGCCCTTGCCATCCTTCACGCCGGCGATGAACGCTGGGATGTTCTTCACGTC
>CAYSAR010000022.1:561-18206 GCA_964428985.1 uncultured Gemmatimonadaceae bacterium
CGTCCCCGATCTCGGTGAGCATGCGCAGCACCGCCTCGTTCGCGCCGCCGTGCAACGGCCCATAGAGCGCCGCGACGCCCGCCGCGACCGCCGAGTATGGGTCCACTTGGCTCGACCCCACCGCGCGCACCGCGCTCGTCGAGCAGTTCTGCTCGTGGTCGGCGTGCAGGATGAAGAGGATGTCGATCGCGCGCGCGTACACCGGATGCGCCTCGTACCGCGGCTCCGACATGCGCGCGATCATCGACAGGAAGTTCTCGGCGTACGGCAGCGAGTTGTCGGGATAGACGTACGGCATCCCCTTCACGTGCCGATACGCGAACGCCGCGAGCGTCGGCATCTTCGCGATGAGCCGCACGAACGCGATGTCGCGCTCGTGCTCGTCGAAGATCGCCTTCGAGGATGGATAGAAGCTCGAGAGCGCCGCGACGCCCGCCGTCAGCATCGACATCGGGTGCGCGTCGTAGCGGAACCCTTCCATGAACCGCTTGATGTTCTCGTGCACGTACGTGTGGTACGTGATCTGGTGCTGCCACTGGTCGTACTGTTCCTGCGTCGGCAGCTCGCCCTTTCGGAGCAGCCATGCGACCTCGAGGAAGTTCGACTTCTCGGCCAGCTGCTCGATCGGATACCCGCGGTAGCGCAGGATTCCCTTGTCGCCGTCGATGAACGTGATCGCCGAACGACAGCTCGCCGTGTTCATGAACGCCGGGTCGTAGCCCATCATCCCGAAGTCGTCGTCCTTCACCTTAATCTGGCGAAGGTCAGCCGTGCGGATCGTGTCGTCGGTGATCGGGACGTGGTAGGTCTTCCCGGTCCGCGAATCCTTGATCTCGAGATGGTCGCCCGCCTTCGGATCGGGAGCGGGCTTCTTCTTTTCACCAGCCATCGGGGAAGTTCCAGGTAGGGTGATCGCTCGGGCCCGGGCCTGCCGTTGCATGGCGCCGGCGGCGCGGGTGCTCAGCACGGGAAAAGCGTCCCGAAATCTAGTAAGTGCATCCCGTACACGCGCATGGCGGGGTTCACGATCTTCGCGGGCGCGGACCTGCCGCGCGCCCCACGCGAGGACCGGACTCCCGCTAGACTTCGCGAGCCGGCGCGACGATGCCGGTCCCCCTCCCCACCCTGTGGACTCCCCACTGTTCCTGCTCCTCGTCGCCGCCGCCGCCGCGGTGGGCGCCGCCATGAACTCGGTCGCGGGCGGAGGGACGCTCGTCACCTTTCCCGCCCTCATCGCGCTGGCGGTGCCGAGCATCACGGCGAACGCGACCTCCACGGTCGCGCTCTGGCCGGGCTCGATGGCCTCACTTTGGGGGTACCGAGGCGAGCTGCGCGGCGCCCGGACGTGGGCGATCGCGTTCGCCGTGCCCAGTTTCCTCGGCGGCGTCGCCGGCGCGCTGCTCCTCCTCGTGACGCCCGAACGGCGCTTCGCCGCGATCGTGCCCTGGCTCATCCTCGGCGCGACGGGCCTCTTCATGGCGCAGAAGCCGCTCATGCGGCTGATCCTCCAGGTCGGACCGGCTGGGCCACGCGCCAGCCTCCTGTCCGAAGACGGCACGCTCGCCGCCCCTGCGCCGGCGTACCTTGCCTACCAGTTCCTCGTGGGCATCTATGGCGGCTACTTCGGCGCCGGGGCCGGCATCCTCATGCTCGCAGCCTTCGGCCTCATGGGGCTGACGAACATCCACCAGATGAACGGCCTGAAGAATTGGGGCGGCGGCGTGATGAACTTCGTCGCGGTCGTGATCTTCGCCGTGTCGGGGATCGTCGACTGGCCGCTCGCCGGCGCGATGGCGGTCGGCGCGACGTTCGGCGGGATCGGCGGCTCGCTCCTCGCCCAGCGTGTCGGGCAGGAGTGGGTCCGCCGCGCAATCGTGGTGATCGGTCTCGGGAGCGGCATCGCGATGCTCACTGGGCTGATCTGATCGAGTCGCGACACCTCTGTCACCTGCCACCTGCCCTCTGCCACCTGAGAGATCATGAGTCTCGACCCGCAGGACTGGGATGCGTTCCGCGCGCTGGCTCACCGCATGCTCGATGAGTCGCTCGATCACCTCCACAAGGTGCGTGAGCGGCCCGTCTGGCAGCCGATGCCGGCGGAAGTGCGCGCGGAACTCACCGAGACGCCGGTCCCCCGCGCTGGAACGGGCGACGAACAGGCGTACGAGGACTTCCTGCGCCTCGTGCGCCCCTACCCCAACGGCAACATCCACCCGCGCTTCTGGGGCTGGGTCATGGGGAACGGCACGCCGCAGGCGGCGATGGCGGACTTCCTCGCCTCGGCACTCAATCCGAACGTCGGCGGGCTCCAGCAGGCGCCGAGCCTCGTCGAGCAGCAGGTCGTGCGTTGGTTCGCCGAGTTGATGGGCCTCCCGAAGACCGCCGGCGGCATCCTTGCGAGCGGCGCGACGATGGCGAACGTGCTCGGCCTCGCGGTCGCGCGGCAGCAGCGCGCGGGATTCGACGTCCGGCGTGATGGCGAGCATGGGAGCCCGCAGCGGCTCCTCGTGTATGGCTCGAGCGAGACGCACAGCTGGCTCAAGAAGGCGTGCGAGTTCCTCGGCCTCGGCAGTTCGGCGTTCCGGGTCGTGCCGGTGGACACCGAGTTCCGCATCGACGTCGCGGCGCTCGAGCGCATGATCGCGGCCGATCGCGCGGCGGGGCATCGGCCGTTCTGCGTCGTCGGCACGGCGGGTACGGTGCAGACGGGCGCGACCGACGATCTCGCGGCGCTCGCCGGCATCTGCGCGCGCGAGTCGCTCTGGTTCCACGTCGATGGCGCGTTCGGCGCGATGGTCGTGCTCTCCGACGAGCTACGTGACGTCGTGCGCGGCATGGAGCGCGCCGATTCGATCGCGTTCGACCTGCACAAGTGGGGATACCTGCCGTACGGCATTGCCTGCGTGCTCGTGCGCGACGACCGCGCACTCGTCGACACGTTCGCGACGCAGGCGGCGTACCTCGCGAGCGAGGCGCGCGGCGTGAACGCCGGCGGCGGGATGCACTTCGGCGACCGCGGCATCGAGCTTTCGCGTGACTTCAAGGCGCTCAAGGCGTGGATGCAGCTCCGCGCGACGGGCACCGATGCCATCGGCGAGCACATCGCGATGAACGTGCGCCAGGCGAGCTACCTCGCGGCGCTCGTCGAGGCGCACGACGAGCTCGAGCTGCTCGCTCCGGTGCCACTCAACATCGTGAACTTCCGCTATCGCCCCTCGCGCGCGACGGGCGACGCGGCGATCGACGCGCTCAACCGCGAGATACTCGTGCGACTCCAGGAGGAGGGCATCGCCGTGCCGAGCGGCACGACGATCGGCGGGCGTTTCGCGATCCGTGTCGCGAACACCAACCATCGCTCGTCGGACGAGGACTTCCGCCTTCTCGTTGACTCCGTCGTGCGGCTCGGACGCAACGGTCCTCACCCGGAACCGTGAGCGCGGTGGCGAGTACCTACGTCTCACCACACAGACGATAGGTGACCACATGCATACCAGGATCGCGACGCTCGCGGCTGCGGCGATGATCGCCGCGCCGTCGCTCGCTGAGGCGCAGCTCGGCGTCAAGGCGGGTCTCTCGTTCGGCAACGTCTCCAACAGCGGCGTGCTGCCGGGCGACAACGGCCAACGCACCGGCTTCGCCGTCGGCATCGCCATCAAGTCCCCGAACCCGGGGCTCGGCTTCGGGCTCGAGGCGCTGTACGCGCAGCGCGGCGTGCAGTCGCGCGAGCTCGATTACATCGACGTCCCGATCTACCTGCGGCTCGAGGGGACGAACGAAGCGATCTCGCCGTTCGCCTACGTCGGCCCGCAGTTCTCGTTCGAGATCCGTTGCGCGACCGACGGTGACATCGATTGTCCGTCCGGCCGCCCGACAACCTCCTACGCCGGCGTCATCGGCGCGGGCCTCCGCTTCGGCGTGCGGGCGATGAGCCTCGAGGCGCGGTATGTGTATGGGTTGAGCGACCTCGAACTCGATACGGTGACGTCGTCGGATTCGTATCAGACGCGGTCGTTCCTGGTGCTGCTCGGGCTCGGGCTGTAGATCGACTACTGCAACCACGACGACCTTCAACGCCGAGGCACCGAGGGTACTGAGGGCCGCCGTGTACGGCAACAACACCAACTTTGAAGGGGGCTTCCGGGCAAAGATCGCTGCCCGTAAGCCCCCTCTCAATGCTGTTGCTGTCCTCGGCGGTCCTCGGTCTCGCTCAGCGTCTCGGCGTCGAAGGCGGTTCCCCGCATCAGAACCGCAACCCACCGCCAACGGTGAACCACCGCGCCGCCGCGCCGTTGAACGTCGTGTTGTACGAGGCGGTCACGTCGAATCGCATGAGCCGCACCGAGACGTTCGGGTGCAACCCGAGTTCATCGACCTCCGTGAAGTAGCCCGCCTCCACGCCGACGTCGACGAGGGGCAGCATCATGAAGTGCGGCCCGACCGACACCGACATGATGTCGAGATCGTCGGCCGGACCCGTCTCGTGGAAGAGATTCCACGCGAACGTGCCCATGAGCTTCGTGGGACCGAGCGCGAGGAATGGCGCGCCGACTCGGCCGTAGATGCCAAAGCCGGCTTCGTAGACGTCCCCGAACTCGCTCGTCGGCATGTTGAAGTGCGCGCCGAAGCGGAAGTCGAAGACGGGGACCTGGGCCTGCACGGGAACCGCGGCGCAGCAGAGAGCGAGCGCAGCCACGGTGAATCGGTGTCGCATCGAGTCCTCGGGTGATGGGGCACCGCATGGTACCCCTCGAGGCGCGAGTCGCTCCGTGCGCCCTCACTCCGGCGCGATCGTCGTCCCCGGAGCGAGCGAGACCAACCAATCTTCGAGCAGCGCGATGACCTCGTCCGCGAGTGGCGCCGCTCGGGCGCCGATCGGCATACCGGGCTCGGCGAACGAATGGCCGTATCCCGGCAGCACCTGATAGCGCACGTTGCGGTTGCCACCGATGACGAGCGCCGCCGCGACCTCCGCCGCCTGCTCCGCCGTCACGACGTCATCGAGCTCCCCTTGGAGCACGAGCGCCGGCGCGCGCACGAACCGCACCGCATCGAGCGGGTCGAGATCGAGGAAGTGGCGATACCAGGGATCGGTCGCCTCACGCTCGCGTGCGTCGCGCACAAGGAACGCCTCGGCGATGTCGGCGCTCGTGAAGCTCACCGTCGCGACGCGGCGCTCGGCGGCGAGTCGCAGTTGGTACGCCATGATCCGCCGCCCCGTCCACGCCGGAGCCGCGAGCAGCGCGACGCCCGCGATCCGCTCATCGTCCGCCGCCACGATCGACGCGATCGCCCCTCCCTCGGAATGCCCCAACAGGATTACTCGCTCGGGATCGACCGCCGGCATCCCGCGCACCGCGTCCACGACCGCCGCCACATCGGTCGCGAGCGATGTCGTCGTCGCGCTCGCGAGGTAGTCGCCCGTCGACCGACCCGTCCCGACCTCGTCGAACCGCACGACGGCGAAGCCGAGCCGCGTGAAGCGGCGCGCGAGGTCGCGGAACGCATCGTTGTGGCCGTGATCGGTGCGGAGCGTGTAGCCGTCGCGGTCGTGTGGCCCCGCGCCGGAGATCAGCACGACGGCCGGTAGACCGGTCGTGCCCGCCGGCGTCTCGACGACCCCCGCGATCACATGACCGAGCGGCGACGGTGCCTCGAACTCGATCGCGCGCGGCGCGGGCTCGGCCGGGCCGATCTGCAGGGCGAGGATCAACGAGGGGATCATGCCCATCTTACGCGCTCAGGGGCCGCGCGGTTGCGTGATGGAGTCGATTCGGGCCCAACGGAGGCCGGACACGCGCCCTCCCTCGCCGAAGTAGAGCAGGATGCGTCCGCCCACCCCGCCGTGGATCTCGTCGTCGACGCCGAGCTCGAGGCGGCCAACCGGCGCGGTCGGTGACCGGAAGTATACCCAGCTCACCGAATCGCCCCGCGCACGCGGCGACTCGCGCACGACGAACTCACTCCCGCCGAGCGCGACGAGTCGCGTGACCGCCGGATGCCTCTCCGCGCGGCCGGCGGATCGCATCGACGCCTGCATCGCGGCGCGCATGCGGGAGTTGCCGACGCGGGCCAGTGCTCGCCGCTCCGCCTCGGCGGCCTCCTCGTCGGTCACCGGGCGGCCACTCACTTCGAACCCGACACGGCGGATCCCTCCTGATCCGGACAGGTATACGTCGATCTGGAGATCGCTTCCGTCCGCGTGCAGCAGTGCGCCGTCCGCGAGGTTCGCGAAACGATCGTGCGCCGCGAACGCCGCGGGCATTGGGCGCATGTCCGAGACCGCGAACGCGGGTCGGCGGAATGCGAGCGTCCGACGACGTACGGGCTCAGGCCGCGACGGATCGAGCATGTACTCATGCACGGCCGTCGAGTCGCCCTTTTCGCGTGGCAGTTCGGTCGCGATGGCGATCGCCATCCCGCCGTCGAATGCGATGTGGAAGAGCCCGATCGGGTACGGCAGCGCATCGGTCGCGATCACCTCGCCGCTCGGCGCGAAGCGCGTGAGGCGTCGCTGCGGGAGGTCGGCGATGAGCACCTCACCGCTCTCGTCCACGCCGACCGGCGCGGCGTGCCGGTACTCACCCGGTCCCCCACCCAAGCGGCCGAGGCGCGTCAGGCGGCCATCGACGTCGACGCGATAGAGCTGCGTGCGTTTGCCGTCGACACCCCAGAACGCGACGTCGCCGCTCGTTCCGACGACCGCCTCGGAGACCCCCACGGAACAGGCGTCGCCATCGTTCGCGCCGCAGGCGGGCTGCAAGTCCGTCAATGCGAGCGTGGGCAGCGCGTCATACGCGCTCTCGGGAAGGACTTCACTCTGCCTCACGAGGGCGGCACCCTCGTCGCCGCGGCAGGCGAGGCATGCGACCGTGGCCGCGCGGCCCAGCCAGCGAGTCATCGGAGTATGGCCCATGGCGCGAATCTCGCGCGCGAACATGACGCTCGGCTGGAAGCCGGATGAAGTCTCGATTAACCGACCGGCACCCCCGCCACCATGCAGATCGCCGCCCACTCCTTCGCCGTCACCGGCTGGACGCTGAGCCGGCTCCCGCGCTGAAGCAGCACCATCTTCGAGAGCGCTTTGATCCGCTTCAGCTCGGCGAGCGTGACCATGCGCGGAAGGCGCTTCACGGCCTTCACGTCGACCATGTACCACGTCGGCGCGTCACGCTTCGACTTCGGGTCGTAGTACATCTCATCTGACTTGTCGAACGCGGAATCGTCGGGGTACCCCTCGCGCACGATCTCGCAGATGCCGACGATGCCCGTCGGGTCGGCGCTCGAGTGGTAGAAGAACGCGCGATCGCCCTTCTTCATCTCGTCGCGCATGAGGTTGCGCGCCTGGTAGTTCCGCACGCCGTGCCAATGCGTCGTCTTGCGCGGCGACTTCTCGAGGTCGTCCCACGAGAACGACTCCGGTTCCGACTTGAGGAGCCAGTACTTCACGCGATACCGCCCGGGTGGGGAGTTCCCCGCGTCTCGAGTCGCATCAGGAGATCCCCTTCTTGATCGCGACCTTCACCGCGTCCACGAACGTGTCGATTTCGTCGAGCGTCGTGTAGATGCTCGGCGTGATGCGGATGCCGCTGAACTCGGGATGCACGATCGGCGTGTTCACGATCCGATAGTTGTTCATGAGCCACCCGCCGAGCTTCACCGGATCGAGCCCGTCGACGCCGAACATGCAGATCGCGCCGGCCTTGTCGGGCCCCAACTCGGTCAGGACCTTCACGCGCGCGCTCTCGGCCTTGAGCGCGTTCGCCCAGCGATCCCGCAGGAAGCGGAGCCGCGCGATCTTGCGCTCGGCGCCGATGCCGCGATGGAAGGTGAGCGCGACCGACACCGCGTTGAAGTTCGCCTGCGGGTGCGTGCCGATCTCCTCGAACTTGCGGATGTTGCCCTCACGCCCCGCCGCCGACGCGAAGAGCGGCCAGATCCGCTCGATCTTCTCGCGCCGCACGTAGAGGAATCCCGCGCCGATCGGCGCATGCAGCCACTTGTGCAGCGACGTGCCGTAGTAGTCGCACTCGAGCTCGTCGCGCGTGAACGGGAAGTGCGCAAACGCGTGCGCGCCGTCGACGAACACCTCGATGCCGCGCGGCCGCGCGATCCGCACGACGTCGCGGATCGGCATGATCTGGCCGGAGAGATTCGTGATGTGCGTGAGCTCGATCGCCTTCGTGCGCGGCGTGATCGCCGCCTCCACCGAGCGCAGGAACGCCGCCTTGTCGAGCGGGAGCGCGAACGAGAGGCGCTTGAGCACGATGCCATCGCGCCGCTCGCGCTGCTCCCACGTCGTGATCATGCGCCCATAGTTCTGGTTCGTGATGATCACCTCGTCGCCGCGCGCGAGGTCGAGCCCGAGGATGAGGTTCTCCATCGACTCGCTCGCGTTGCGCGTGATGGCCATCTCCTCGGTGTCGCAGCCGAACTCCTTCGCGAGCTCGCGACGCGTGCTCTCCATGCGCGGCTCGAGGACGCGCCAGTTGTGCTCGACCGGCAACTCGTTCGTGAACTTGAGGTCGCGGATCATCTGCTCGAGCACGTGCGACGGCGTCGGCGAGATCCCCCCGTTGTTCAGGTTGATCATCGTGCGGTCGATGTCGAACGCGCGCTGGATGTGCGACCAGTACGTCTCGTCGGTCGCGAGCTCGGCCGGCGCGCGACCACCGGCGACGAGGTCGGCCTTGAAGAGCTGCGCGAACGCGCGCTCGGAGAGGACGGGGAGCGCGGCGGTGGCGGCGCCGGCGGAACCGAGGCCGCGGAGGAAGGAACGGCGGGAGGTCATGGTCGACCCGGGTGTGGTGGTCTTGAACCGCAGGTGGCAGAGGGCAGGTGGCAGGCTGCAGTCACTGCTTTCTGCCCTCTGCCATCTGCTCTCTGACCTAAGGTATCACCACGATCCCCGCCTCGCCCCCATAGTCGTCACGCACGCGGGCGAGGTTCCGCGGCGCGCGCCACGTGCCGAGGTTCACGCGCACCGCGACGAGGTGCTTGCCGGGAGGCAGCCGCACGCGCGCGACGAGGAGCCCGCCCTCGCGCACGAGCGGCACCGGCTGCCACTCCGAGAAGTCGCCGGCGACCTCGACGAGCATCGTGTCGGCGGCGAACACCTGCACGACGAGCTCGCCGCCGCCGCCGGGCATCGGGTCCACCGTCGCCATCGCAATCTCCGAGCGCGCCATGACCGGCAGCGGCTTCCGGCCGAGGCTCAGGCGCAGCGAGGCCGAGAGGAGGTCGGCCTGCGGGAGCCCTCGCAGCGGATCCATGAGCTGCCGACCGACGCTCGCCGTCACCGCCACGCGCTCGGTCAGCTGCAGGATGCCACTCGTGCTGATCGCGATGACGTTCGCGTTCGTGACGTCGAGCGCTCGGCGCTGGGCCCACGACACCGCGATCGAGTTCGGTCCACCGCGCGCCTCGAGCACGAACTCCACGTCGCGCACCTTGAACCGCGGTTGGTCCGTCTGGTGCGGCGCCTGATCGCTGCTCGTGAGCATGAGCAACCAGTCGTTCGACTGCTGGAGCGACACCGAGCCGCTGCCGTAGAGGAAGCCGAGGCGCCACCACGCGCCGGCATCGGCGCCGAAGGAGAAGCCGCGCTCGCCGTCGCGATCGGTGCGGCCGAGGCCGCCGCCGGCCCACGCACCGCCGTTCGGCACGACGAAATGCTGGCGCGCGAACGTGTTCGCGTTCCCGCCCCGTTCGGGGCTCTCGAGCGAGAAGCGCGCACCGGCGAAGCCCATCTCGGTGCGCAAGCGGTCATCGATCGACCATGGAACGGCGAACGCCGCGACAGCTTGTGCCGCGGCGATGGAATCGGCGCCGTACGTGAAGTTCGCGCTGGCGAGGAAGTCGAATCGCTCGAACGGCCGTCGCCAGAAGACGGAGAGGAGTCCCGCGTCGGCCTCGATGCCGTGGACCTGCGTGACGCGCGCGTACCCTGCCTCCAACCGGAGCTCCGATGGTGCCTGCGCGTGCGCCGCGGGGAGGGCGGCGCACGACACGGCAAGCAGCCATGGGGCCGCCCGGCGGATCACGCCGTCACTGTGGGCTCTTGCCGCGGGGAGCGCCGGCGGCTTGGGCTGCGGGTGAAGGAAGGAGCGACATCACGCCCCGGGCACGCACCTCGAGCGCCGCATCGGGCGCCAGGCCGGACGCCACGTCGGACTGCACCGACGCGCCGAGACCTGCGATGTGCGCCGGGGTCGCCCCCTGCGCCATCAACTTGGTGAGCTTCTCCAGGGCCTGATCCGCATCGATGCCGCGCGCGACGAGCTCGGTGAGCACGTCGAGGGGTAGCGCCACGGACTGCTGCTTGGGCCACGCTGCGCGGATCTTCCTCAGCATCGGGGCTGGGACGCCGTTCTTCAGGGCATCGGCGCCGGACTCCAGCTCCGCCACGGAGGGCGAGGGGGCGAGAAGGGTTCGCGCCCGCTCGAGGCGCTCAGCCAACGATTGCACGGCCTTCTGGATCTCGCTCCCCGAGGCCCGCTTCGTGACGCCTTCCTGGGCCTTCGAGATGAGCGGCTGGACCGGCAGCCCCTTCGCCGCGGCGCGAGCGATGATGCGCTCGACGGCCTGGCGATCGTTCGCGTCCTGGATGGACAGCACCGCGCCCCCCGCCGCCGGCTGCGTGGCAGCCTGCTGCGCGGAGAGCGCGGACGCGCTGGTGAGCACCAGCGCGACGAGCGTGGGAAGCGCGACTCGATGCATGTTCATCGGGCGAAGACCATCACGACGGACCCCTCGCGCCCGTAGTCCTCGTCGCCGGCTTTCGGCGCGCGCGGATCGGGCACCAGCAATGTATCGTCGAGGACGAAGGCGTACACGTGACGGCCCGCCGCGAGCGGGACGGTGGCGGTCCAGACACCGGTCTCGAGCCGCGTCAGCGGCGTCGCGCCCGGCTTCCATTCGTTGAAATCGCCGACGATCGACACGCGGCGCGCGGTGTCATCGTCGAGGACGAACTGCGTCGGCACGAGGCGCTCACCATCGGCGGCCGGCATGACGACGCCATCGACGACGGGCGCGGCGGCCAGCGTCGCATCGGGAGCGATCTCGGTGGCCGGCGCGAGCGCGCCGCGCACGAGCACACCGACGACGAGCGCACCCGTCACCATGCCCAGCGCGCCGAGCCGCGAGATGCGCGGCATGCGCCAATTGTCCAGCAGGTGCCGCCATGCCGACGGGCGCGGCGACGCGAACGCCGTCGACAGCACGCGCGCGACCGCGCGCGCGTCCGGCTCGATGCGCGACGAGGCGCGCAGCTCGGCGCGCACCCGCTCGATCACTGGGTCTCGATCCATCCGGTCATTCATCCCGTATCACCTCGGAGAGGCGCGCGCGAAGCACGTCGCACGCCCGTTTCACCCGCATCCGGAGCGCACTGAGGCCGACGCCCGTCACCGCGGCGATGTCCTCGTACGCCATGTCCTCCACGTGCCGCAGCAGGAACGCCTCCCGCTGCTCGGCCGGCAGGGTGTCGAGGACCTTGTAGATCTCCTCGGTCCAATCCCGGCCGTCCACTGCATTCGTCACCGCGCCCGCCCGTTCCGGCACCTCGCCGTACTGGATCAGCACGCTGTGACGCTTCCGCTTCACGATCAGCGAGCGGCACCGGTTCGCCAGGATGCGGAAGAGCCATGGCTCGAACCGCGCGTCGTCCCGGAACCGCCCTAGGTTGTGGTACACCCGCACGAACGTGTCCTGCACCGCCTCTTCCGCATCCTCGCGATTCCCCACCATGTGGAGGGCGAATCGCAGCGAGCGCGGGTAGAGCGCGTCGACCAACTGCGCGAAGGCCTGCCGATCTCCCGCCTTGGCACGCAGCGGGAGCGTCGGGTCGATCGAGGAGTTCGGTGGTGTATCAGACATGAGCGAGGTGCGGGGAGCATACCCGCTGGCCTGCCCACTCCGCCACGGCGAGAGACCGCTGCCGGGCACCGGTGCCACGATCGGTCGGGCCGTCACACCCCGCAGTACCCGAAGGGACGAACTGGTGTCACATTTCAGGTCAATGCCGCATCACGCTGTGACGGAGACCCCCACGCTGGCCACGCAAGATGTTGTGGCACAGTCGGTTACGCGTGCAGTCCAAGCGGCCCGAACGGCGCAGTCCGGATGGGCTGATCGGTCCGCCGACGAGCGCGCGAGCGTGCTCCGTCGATTCCGAAGGGTCCTCTACCGTCGCCGGCATGAAGTCGCCGCGCTCGTCACCGAGGAGAGCGGCAAGCCGCTGACCGATGCCCTTGGCATCGACGTCTTCGTCTCGCTCGACTTCGCCGCGTGGACCGCGCGCACCGCGCCTCGCTTCCTGCACGATCGCTGGCGCCGTCCGAGCGGGTTGCTCTTCTGGCGGAAGCGCGTGCGCATGGATCGACGGCCGATCGGCGTCATCGCCGTCATCGCGCCCTGGAACTACCCGTTCTTCCTCCCCACCGCGTGCGTACTCCCCGCACTCGCCTGCGGCAACGCGGTCGTGCTCAAGCCGAGCGAGTTCACGCCGCGTTCGGGCGGAATCCTCGAGGACCTCTTCCGCGAGGCCGGTCTCCCCGACGGCGTGCTCCAAGTCCTGCAGGGCGATGGCGCGACCGGCGCTGCACTCGTCCGGGGTGGCGTCGACAAGGTCATCTTCACGGGCAGCGTCGCGACGGGACGCCGCGTCGCCGTCGCCTGCGCCGAGCAGTTGATCCCCTGCTCCCTCGAGCTCGGCGGCAGCGACGCGGCGATCGTGCTGCGCGACGCCGACGTGCGCCACGCCGCCGATGGCATCGCGTGGACGCGCTTCGCGAACGCGGGACAGACCTGCGTCGCGCCGAAGCGCGTCTTCGTCGAGGCGCCGGCGTACGACGCGTTCGTCGCTGCGCTCGCTCGCGCCGTCGGTGACCTCCGCGTCGGCGCCGGCACCGATGCCGCGACCGAGGTCGGCCACGTGATCCATGCGAAGGCGGCCGAGCAACTCGAGGCACAGCGCGCCGACGCGTTGATGCGCGGCGCGAAGGAGGTCGCGCGCGCGACGGTCGAGCCGGCAGGTGCGCAACGTGCGCCGTTCGTCGCACCGACGGTGCTCACCGACGTCACGCCGGCGATGCGCGTCATGCACGAGGAGACGTTCGGTCCGCTGCTGCCGGTCATGAAGGTCGCCGACGCCGACGAGGCGGTGCGCCTCGCGAACGCGAGCGACTTCGGGCTGTCGGCGAGTGTCTGGTCACGCGATCGCGCGCGGGCGCTCGACGTCGCGTACAGGCTCGAAGCCGGCACGGTGCTGCTCAACGACGCGACGTCGGTCGTTGGCATGCCCGACGTCCCCTATGGCGGCGTGAAGGCGAGTGGGCTCGGCCGACTGCACGGCATCGCGGGCCTCGAGGCCTGCGTGCGCGCGACGCCGATCGTCGATGACCGCTTCACGAGCTGGCACCAACCCTGGTGGTTCCGCTACGGCGAGCGCCATCGCGCGCTGCTCGACGACTTCGGCCGCGTCGCGCACGGCGCCACGATCGGCGAGCGGCTGCGCGGCGTCCCCGGCGTCGTCCGCCTCCTGCTGGCCCGCAAGGGGACCCGCTGATGCGCTTCGCCATCGATGCGCTCGACGCGATCATCGCGGTCGCGCGACCGGTCGTCTTCGTCGCGATCGGTGTCGTCGCGGCGCTCTGCGCGATCGACTGGGCGGTGCGCACGCGGCGGCTCAATCCGTTCGGACGGCTCGCGCGCTTCGCGCGTCGGACGATCGATCCGTTGATGACGCCGGTGGAGCGCCGCATCGTGCGCGCGGGGGGAGCGCCATCGAGCGCTCCGTGGTGGGCGCTCGCCGCCGCCGCGATCGCCGGCTTCGCCCTCCTCGCGCTGCTCGCGTTCCTGCGCGATGTGCTCGCCGACGTCCATTACTCGGTCGGCGCGGGTCCGCGCGGACTCCTCGTGCTCGCCGTGTCGTGGACGTTCACGCTGCTCCAGGTCGCGATCCTCATACGCGTCATCACGAGTTGGGTCGGGGGCGGCCACTCGGCGATCGGTCGTCTCGCGACGCGCATGACCGAGTGGCTGCTGCGACCGCTGCGCCGCATCGTGCCGACGATCGGCGGCATCGACATCACGCCGATCCTCGCCTGGTTCCTGCTGGGCATCGCCGAGGGCGTCGTGCTCGGCCTGCTGCGCCAGTGAGTGAGCTGCGGATCACCGAGCGCGACGGGAGCGTGCGCTTCGACATCCGCGTGCAGCCGCGCTCGAGCCGCGCCGGCGTCGACGGCCTCCATGGCGGGGCGCTGCGCGTCCGAGTCAACGCCCCGCCGGTCGACGGCGCGGCGAACGAGGCGGTCGTCGAGGTGATCGCCGAGGCGCTGGGCGTGCCGCGGCGCGCCGTGCGGATCGTGTCCGGTGCCTCGTCGCGGTCGAAGGTCGTCGAGGTCTCGGGCGTCAGCGCCGACGCAATGCGCCGACTGGCTGCGGGCTGACGCGCCCACGCGGCGTCAATCGACCGCGCCGACCGGGATGCGGACCCCGCGCTCCTTCCGCGTCGGCCCCGTCCCGGTGGACGCCTCCGCCATCGCGACCCGCGCGCGCACGCGCTCCACGCTGTCGGGATTCACCGAGATCGAGTCGATGCCGAAGCCGACGAGCAGGTCGGCGAACGTGGGATCGTCGCTCGGCGCCTGCCCACAGAGCCCGACCGGGCGCCCCGCCGCGTGCGCCCGCGCGATGACGTCGCGGATCAACGTGGTCACCGCCGCGTCACGCTCGTCGAACGACGCGGCGAGAATCTCGGAGTCGCGGTCGACGCCGAGCGTGAGCTGCGTCAGGTCGTTGCTGCCGATCGAGAAGCCGTCGAACCGCCGCGCGAACTCCTCGGCGAGGATCACGTTCGACGGGATCTCGCACATGACGTAGACCTGCAGCCCGTCGCGCCCGCGCTCGAGTCCGGCCTCCCGCATCACCTCGAGGACGCGGTCCGCCTCGGTGGGCGTGCGGCAGAACGGCACCATCAGCACGATGTTGTCGAGGCCCAGCTCGTCGCGTGCCATGCGCATCGCCGCGCACTCGAGCAGGAACCCCTCGCGATACCGCTCGTGTGCGTAGCGCGCCGCGCCGCGGAACCCGATCATCGGGTTCTCCTCCCGCGGCTCGAAGTCGGCGCCGCCCAGCAGGCCGGCGTACTCATTCGTCTTGAAGTCGCTGAGCCGCACGATCACGGGGCGTGGGTACTGGGACGCCGCGAGGAGCGCGACGCCGCGCGCGAGCGTGTCGACGAAGTGGGCCCCCGGCATGCGCTCCCCCACGCGCAGCGCCTCGACCCGTCGACGCACGTTCGCGTCGGCGATGCGCTCGGGGTGCAGCAGCGCCATCGGGTGCACGCCGACCTCGTTCGCGATGATGAACTCCATGCGCGCGAGCCCGATGCCGTCGGCGCCGGCCTGCCAGTGCCGGAGCGCCGACCCTGGGTCGGCGAGGTTCAGCATCACGCGGGTGCGGGTTGCCGCCTGTGCGCCGGCGGCGGTGCGCGTGGCCTCGAACGGCACGCGACCCTCGTACACGATCCCTTCCTCGCCGCCGGCGCACGAGACGGTCACGTCGCCGCCCGCGGCCAGTGCGGCGGTGGCGTCCTGCGTCCCGACGACCGCGGGGATGCCGAGTTCGCGGCTGAGGATCGCCGCATGGCACGTGCGCCCGCCGTGGTCGGTGACGATGGCGGCCGCTCGGCGCATGAGCGGGAGCCAGTCGGGATCGGTCATCTCGGTCACTAGCACGCCGCCGTCCTCGAACGGCTCGCCGGGCCCGCGCAGCACCGCGACCTTGCCGGTGGCGATGGCGTCACCGATGCTCCGCCCGCGTGCGAGCACGCGCGCGAGCGCCGCGGCCTTCGTATCGAGCCGGTGGACGAGCCGTCCCTCGCCTCCGCGGCGCGACTGCACGGTCTCCGGGCGCGCCTGCACGATGTAGGTCCGCCCGGTGAGGCCGTCGCGCGCCCACTCGATGTCCATCGGCACCGCACGGCCGGCGCGACGCGAGTAGTGCTCCTCGATGCGGACCGCCCAACGGGCCAACGCGATCGCGTCGTCGTCCGACAGCGAGAGGCGCGCACGCCGGTCGTCAGGCGTGCGTGTGTCCTTCGTCGGCGCGTCGGCGTCCCCGAGGACGAGCGTCCGCTCCTTGGCGCCCAGTCGCCGGCGGAGGATCGGGCGGTGGGCCGGGCGCGCGAGCGCCGGCTTGAAGAGGAGGAACTCGTCGGGGTCCACGACGCCCTTCACGACGCTCTCGCCGAGCCCGTACGAGGAATTGATCAACACCGCGTGCGGGAAGCCCGACTCCGTCTCGAGCGTGAACATCACGCCGGCGCTTCCCACGTCCGAGCGCACCATCTGCTGCACACCGATGGAGAGCGCGACCTGCCGGTGCTCGAACCCGTGCGCCTCGCGGTACGCGATGGCACGGTCGGTATAGAGCGACGCGAAGCAGCGCACGCAGGCCGCGAGCAGCGCCTTCTCGCCGACGACGTTGAGGAAGGTCTCCTGCTGGCCCGCGAAGCTCGCGTGCGGGAGGTCCTCGGCCGTCGCGCTGCTGCGCACGGCGACGGCGAGCGATCCGGGCGGCGCCCCGACCGCCGCCGCGAGCGCCGCGTAGGCGGCGCTGATCGCATCGCGCAGCGCCGCAGGCAGCTGCCCGTCGCGGAACGCCACGCGTATGGCGCGGCCCGTCTCGCGCAGCGTGCGGGTGCCGGCGTGAAGCGCCGCGAGCTCGCGCTCGAGGACGAGCTCGAGGCCGTTCTCGTGCACGAAGTCCCGGTAGGCAGCGGCGGTCGTCGCGAAGCCGGGCGGCACCGCGATGCCCTCGGCGGCGAGTTCGCGGAACATCTCGCCGAGCGACGCGTTCTTGCCGCCGACGCGCGGCACGTCGTCGGCGCGGATCTCGTCGAAGCGCAGGACCAGGGGCGCGGTCGCGTGCGACTCGTCCCGCCGCGTCAGGTTCCTGCCTTGCCGTGCGATCACGTTCACCGATCCACGTTGCGCCGCTTGCCGACCGAGCGTGCCTTCGCCTTGACGGACCGCCGGCCCTCGGCGGCGAGCACGCGGTTCCCGAGGTCCGCCACCGCCTCGCCCGCGGCGCGAACAACCCTCTTCGCAAACCGTTCCCGTGTCATCGGCGTTCCCCCGGTCGTTCGGCCACACAAGCCGTGAACGAACGGTAGGCGCGCCCCGGCGCCCCGGTGGTCGGGGGAAGTCCGAACATGCGTAAGGCGACCGCCTATGCGGTGGCCACCGCCGGATCGGCGCGCGGACCCACGCCCGCCCCTTGCCATCCGTTCATCCGGATGATAGAATGGATGCACAATCGATCCCGTGGCGATTTCGAGGCAACTTGCGGCCACGTTAAACATCCAGCTAAAGCGCCGGCCCGGTGCCTCCCTCGAGACACCGGGCTTCGTGCTTAGAGGGCCTGCCCCAACCCATGAGTTCGCTCGCGCTCCCGGTCCCGTTCCAGGTCTCGTTCGAGTTCTTCCCGCCGAAGACGCCGGAGATGGAGGAGACGCTCTGGCGGTCGATCACGCGGCTCGCGCCGCTCGCGCCGCGCTTCGTCTCGGTGACGTATGGCGCGGGGGGCTCGACGCGCGAGCGCACGCACAACACGGTACGGCGCATCCTCACCGAGACGAC
>CAYSAR010000023.1:0-18116 GCA_964428985.1 uncultured Gemmatimonadaceae bacterium
TGAGGTCGGGATGCACGACGCGGTCGATGCGTCGCTCGCTCATCGCCGCGAGGTTCGTCATGACGATCGCGAGCGTGTCGAGCGCGAGCGCGACGGCCTGGCCGTGGAAGTTGCCGCCCGAGAGCATCGTGCCGTCGTCGAAGACGAGCGGGTTGTCGGTCGCCGCGTTGAGCTCGGCGGCGACGAGCGACTCGGCGAATCGGATGCCCTCGAGCACCGGGCCATGCACCTGCGGCATGCAGCGCAGCGCATACGCGTCCTGCACGCGCGGGTCGTCGTCGCGATGCGACTCGCGGATCTCGCTCTTGTCGAGGAGCCGGCGGAGGAGCGCCGCGCTCTCGACCTGCCCGCGCTGCCCGCGCGCGCCGTGGATGCGTTCGTCGAACGCCGTCGGCGTGCCGAGCAGCGCCTCGAGCGTCATCGCGCCGGCGACGTGCGCGGCCTCCCAGCAGCGGCGCGCCTCGACGAGCGCGAGCGCGGCGAGCGCGGTGTGCGCCTGCGTGCCGTTGATCAGCGCGAGCCCTTCCTTCGGGCCGAGCACGACCGGGGCCAGGCCGCGCGAGCGCAGCATCGTCGCGGCGGGCCCGATGGTGGTGCTCTGGCTCTCGCCGCTGCCGCGCGCGACGCGCGCGTTGAGCTCCCCTTCGCCGATCAACGCGAGCGCGAGGTGCGCGAGCGGCGCGAGGTCCCCGCTCGCGCCCACCGAGCCCTGCTCGGGGATCGACGGCCAGAGGCCCTCGGTGAGCATCGCGCAGAGCAGTTCGGCGAGCTCGGGGCGCGCGCCGCTGAAGCCCTTCGCGAGCACGTTCGCGCGAAGCAGCATCATCGCGCGGACCTCGCGCTCGGGGAGCCGCGGCCCGACGCCGGCGGCGTGCGAGCGCACCAGGTTCACCTGGAGTTGCGCGAGCTGGTCGGGCGGGATCGCGAAGTCGCTGAGCTTGCCGAAGCCGGTCGTGACGCCGTACACGGCCTCGCCGCGCGCGGCGAGCCCCTCGACGATCGCGCGCGTCGCGCGCATGCGTTCCCGCGCGGCGGCCGCGAGCCGCACCGTCGCGCGCCCATCGGCGACGGCGGCGACATCGGCGATCGTGAGGGAGGCGCCGTCGAGGTCGATCGTCGAGTGGGGGGCAGGCATCGTGGGAGAAGCATACGTGCGCTGCACGGTACTTTGAAGCGGGGCGGAGCAACGACAACCGTAACTGCATACCACCGAGGCACGGAGGACACCGAGGAACTGCCGAGAAAGGCGGTTTGAAAGGGACTTCCGAGCGGGATCCAGCCCGGAAGCCCCCTTTCGAAGAAGTTGCAGTCGTTCTTCCTCGGCGGGCCCTCGGCGCCTCCGCGTTGAAGGGAGTCTCCCTCCTTCCGCATTCCCGGGGGCCCTCGCCGTTCATCGCTGTGCCTCGGGGGTGGACGCCCCTCCCCGCACCCAACGAGTCAGGGCAATGACGACTCCGGCGGCCGGTACGTCTGCCGATCGTAATCGAGCTTGATCTCCGGCTGTGCCTTCAGCGAGATGAAGAACGTGAACGCGAAGTTGCCGTTCGGGCTCTGCGTGAACCCGAAGATCGCGCGCCAGTCATGCATCTCGCGCTGCAGCGTCACGATCTGGCTCGCGAACTCGCTGCGCACCGCGTCATAGGTCGTCTGCCACGCCACCGCCCACCGCGGCGTCAGGTTGAAGCTCGTGTTCATGCCGATTGACGTCGTCGGCGGCACGCGGAAGAACGTCCCGCCCGCCGTCGACTGCCCCTGCTGCGCCTGGTCCTGTGCGCGCCGCTCGGCTTGGATGCGACAGGTCTCGTACGCCGGCAACCCGACGAACTCGGCGCACTGGATCGCCGGGTCGAAGTCGACGACGCGTCCGCCGCGCGGCGGACGCTGCCGTTGCGAGCTCACGGTGAACGACGCCTGGAACCCCTGCCCCGAGGGGATCTCGCTCACCGTGCTGCGCGCGCGCGTGCCGGTCGCCGCGCCGAGCGCGTCGAGCGAACCGGCCGAACCCGTCGCGCCGAGCGCGCCGCGATCGTCGAGGTCGCCGCGCACGTCGGGACGGCCGGTCGCCGCCGTGCTCCGGTAGCCGAAGAGCCGGCCGATGCCGCGCACGATCGCCGAGTTCTGGTTGATCGAGAACGTCGCGCGCACCGCCTCGCGGAACGGCTTGAACTCGGCCGTGTCGCTGTTCACGCTCCCTTGGAAGAGCGAGTAGTCGACGCCGACATCGAAGCCCGGCAGCAGGTCGGAGCGCACCGTGTAGCCGAACCGTTCGGTCGCGAAGCCGCGTCCGGTCTGCCGCTGGCGTTCGAAGTCGTAGATGAGCGGCGTGAAGTTCAGCGAGAGGACCTTGATCTTCTGGCCCTCGCCGACGGTCGCCGTCGACGAGGTGTCGCGCGAGAAGCGCTTCGCCTCGAGGTTCGTCGAGAGCGAGAGGCTCAGCCGGTTCTGCGCGAGCGTGCCGAGGTACCCTTGCCGGACGTTGCCGAGCGCGGCGAGGAACTCGTCACTGACGCTCGCTTCGGGCGAGTAGCTCCACGATAGCGCCGGCGTGACGCTGTGCCGGAACGCCTCCGCGAGGCCGAATCCCGGGAGCAGCCGGTACACCGTCGGCGACATCCCGATGCCGTACGACACGCGCTTGCGCTGCGCGACCCATTCCCCCGCCGTGCGCTCGCTGCGCACGAAGTAGCCGGCCGAGGACTCGACGTTCTGGAGGCTCACGCTCGGGGAGATGTTGTACGTCCCCTGGAAGAACTGCGGCAAGCCGACCGAGATGTCGAAGTCGGCGGACGAGAGGAACGTGCGCGAGAAGACGCGCTCGCTCTTCTGCGACGTGTCCGCCGGGTTCACGACGGTGCGGATCTCGGGGAAGTCGCGGAGGCTCTCGTCGAAGCGGAAGCCGCTCTGCACGGCGAAGTCGAAGACCTTGAACGGCGTGCCGATGGAGAAGGCGCGCCGGCGCGAGTTGCGCTTGAGCCGCGTCGAGTCGAGGCCGCCTCCCGGCGCCGGGAAGTAGCGGTACGCGAAGTCGCCGGTCGCGTCGATGTCGTAACTGGACTGCTGCGAAAAGCGGAGGCTCGGGTTCGCCGTGAACCAATCACCGATCGCGAGCGGCTGCGACGTGATGCTGAGCGACGGGAAGTCCTCATCGACCTGGTCGCGCCCCGGGTACTGTTTGCGGTTCCCGCCGAGGCTGATGTTGAGCGGTCCCTGCTGGCGCACGAGGTTCGCCTGCGAGAGGATCGTCGACATCGCGAGGATCGGGTTCAGCGCCGTGCGGCGATGGACCTGGGTGCTCGACACATAGTTGATGCGCGTCGTGAGCTTCGTGCGCGACGAGAACTGCTGGTCGTGGCCCCAGCTCAGCGAGAGGTTGCGCTGGCCGGTGCTGAGCGATTTCTGCTGGAGCGCGACCGAACCCCCGAGGAACCGGTCGAGCCATCGGTACTGGAACTGCGCGTTGAGCGCGGTCCAGCCGGGGTCCTGTTCCGTCGCGCGCGCGCTCGACCGCCAGTCGACCGCGACCTGCGCGTCGACGTAGTCATTGATCGCGAAGTAGTAGCCGAGATTCTCCGCGGTGCGCCGATAGGTCGGCGAGTTGCGCACGAGCTCGCTGAAGCCGATGCGCGGCGTGAGGATGCCCGAGCGGCGTCCGGTGCGGATGTCCTGGAAGATGAACGGCAGCCACATCACCGGCACGCCCTGCACGTACACGATCGCCGGCCGCGCCACGATGATGCTGTTCGTGATGCGCTTGAGTTCCTTCGCCTTGAAGTGGTAGTGCGGCACCGAATCCAGACACGACGTGATGATGCCGTCGCGGCCATAGATGACGTGGCGACCGTCGGCCGTGTCGGACGCGAACGCGGCGCGGTGGGCCGAGACGCGCCAGTCGACATCGGTGCTCGCGACGGTGCTGAAGTCGCGCGCCTTCCCCTCGCGCCGCTCGGTGTCGTAGGAGAACTCGACGAGCCCGATGACGTCCCCGCGGTTCGCGGGGTCGCGCATCACGATCGTGTCGCCACGCGCGGTCACGACCTTCGAGCTGTCGTCGTACGCGACCGTGTCGGCGACGAGCAGCGTCGAGTCACGCTGCACCGCGGCGCGCGCCGAATCGGAACCGATGAGGCGCATGACCCGCGTGCCGGCGTCGAACGTGACACGGTTCGCCGCCTCGAAGTGCACGGTGCGGTACCCGGCCTTCGCGCGCAGCGCCTGCATCACGGAGTCGTCGGGCGTCCAATCGACGAGCACCGCCGGCGCGGTCGTGTCGCCGAGCGTCTCGAGGAACCGCGTCGTGTCCCCGCCGGCGCGGCGGACGGAGTCGAGCTGCGCGCGGCGCAGCGAATCGGCGACGGGTTGGCGCTGGTCTTGGCGCGTCGGTTGGACCGGACGCGTGTCTCGACGTACCTGCGCGTCGGCCGGCGCGGCGATCGCGAGCATGCAGAACGCGATCGCCAGCGGCCGCGCGAGGCTCACGCGACGCCCCCGCCGATCGTCTCGGTCGTCTCGCGCGCGCGCGCCCGGCGCAGCTGCCGCCGGTGCACGAACCAGCTCAGGACGATGCTCACCTCGTACAGCCCGTAGAGCGGCACGCCGAGCATCGCGGTCACGATGAGCACGTCGCCGGGCGTGATGATCGCCGCGACGACGAGACTCCCGACCATCGCGTGGCGACGGTAGCGCGCGAGCGTCTGCGGCGTCACGAGTCCGAGCATCGTCAGCGCGAGGATGAGGATCGGCAGCTGGAACACGGCCCCGCACGCGAGCGCGAGCGAGACGGCGAACGAGAAGTAATGCCCCGCCGTGATCATCTGCTGGAGCGATGCGCTCTGGAACGTCAGCAGGAAGCCGAACATCGCCGGGAGCACGAACCCGATGGCGAGGTATACCCCGGTCGCGAACAATCCGGTGGCGCCCACCAGGACCGGTATGACGACGCGCTTCTCATGCGGGTGCAGCGCCGGCGCGAGGAACATCCAGACGTGGTAGGCGATGACGGGCGCCGCCGTGACGACCCCGAGCACGAACGACGCCTTCAGCACGATCGTGAAGGCCTCGGCGGGGTGCGTGTAGACGAGCTTGCCGTCCGTCAGGTACGGCGCGATCGGCTCGGCGAGGAAGGCGATGACGTCGAAGCGCGAGACGAACGCGAACCACGCGATCGTCGCGATGACGAGGGCGCCCAGGCTCCAGAGGAGCCGATGGCGCAGTTCCTCGAGATGGTCGAGGAAGGGCATCTCGCCCGAACGGTCCCGCGAGTGCGTCATCTGGTGCGTCGGATCCGGCGAAGAGGGACGGGCCCCGCCGGAGCGACGGGGCCTTGCCGGAAACTACGGCTTCGCGCGCAGAAAATCCGCCGCCAGCACCGCCGCGTCCGACTGCGGGTACCGGTCGACGATCTGCTGGAAGAGGCTGCGGGCCTGCGCCTCCTGGCCGGCGGTGCGCATCATCGTCGCGCGCTTGTAGAGCGCGGTCGGCGCCCGCGGCGAGCGCGGGTAGCGCTGCACGACGAGCGCGTAGACCGAGTCGGCCGCCGGGCCATTGCCGTCCGCCCACCACGTCTCGGCGACGCCGTAGAGCGCGTCGGGGGCGAGGTCGGAGGTCGGGTACTCGGTCAGCAGCTGCGTATAGACGCGGCGCGCGGCGGTGTTGCTGTTGCGCCGGAACTGGTCCTGCCCGAGCTGATAGAGCTGGGCCGGTCCGGGGGTCGGGGGCGCGGCCGTCGAGTCGCCGCCTGGTGGGACGGTCGTCGTCGCCTGCTCCAGCGAACGGGCCTGGAGCTCGGCGCGCAACTCGAGGATGCGGCGCTGGCTCTCGCCGGTGCGCTCCTGGATCGCGATGAGCTGCTCGCGGATCGCGTGCATGTCCTCGCGCACGTCCCCGCGCAGGCGCATCGTCGTCGCGTTCGCCGACTTCACGGTGTCACTCACCTCGGCGAGCAGGGCCGAGATCTGCGCGAGCGCATCGTCCATGCGCGCGCGGCTCGCCGAATCGCCGGCGAGCATCTCGGCCCGCACGACCTGCAGGTCGCCCTGCAGGACGCGCATGTCCTTCGTCGTGGCGAAGCACGCGCCGGTCGTCAGCGCGACGACCGGCACGAGCATCAAGTGAATTCGCCGTACCGCTTGGATCACGGCAGGCGCAGGCTCTCGCCGCCCACGATGATCTCGAACTCGTCGCGCCGGTTACGGGCCCAGTTCTCCTCCCCGGTGCCCATCGCGGCGGGACGGTCCTCGCCGAAGCTCACGACCTCGATGCGGTCCTCGGCGATGCCCTGGTCGACGAGGTAGCGCTTCGCCGCCGCGGCACGCCGCTGGCCGAGGGCCATGTTGTACTCATCCGAGCCGCGGTCGTCGGTATGGCCGGCGATGCGGATGCGGACGTTGGGGTTCGCGCGCAGGAGCGGCATCTTCGCGTCGAGGAGCGCACGCGCCTCGGGCTTCAGGTCGCTCTTGTCGAGGTCGAAGTAGATCGCGGTCGCGAACGCCGCACGGGCGGCGTCGAGCGCGGCGCGGGCGCGGGCCTCAGCCTCGGCACGGGCACGGGCCTCGGCGGCGGCACGCTCACGCGCGAGCGAATCCTCGCGGGCACGGGCCTCGGCCTCGGCGCGCGCGCGATTCGCGGCGTCGATCGAATCCTGGTTGATCGGCGGCGGCTCCGGGATCGGCTCCGGCTCAGGCTGCGAACGGCACGCCACCGCGACGATTGCCGCCATCGAGAACGCGGCGAGGGTTCGGAGGTTCATCTGTATCCTCAGGTAGGGGTTGTGCGGTCCTGCTGCGGAACAACTATCGAAGCGCCGCGGCGCCCTTCAGTCGCGGCGACCAGGCTGGGAGTCGGGCCGCCGCGCCGTGCGTCAGTTGGCGCATGCGCCCCGATTCGGTATCCAATACCCACAACTGGCGCGTTCCGCTCCGCGTGGAGCTGAACACCAGGTGCCGGCCATCGGGAGCCCAGGACGGATCCTGGTTCGTGCCATCTATGGTGTGCTGCTTCACGCTCCGATCGCGCAACCCGATGGTCGCGATCTGGAAGCGACCCTCGACCTGCGTGGAGAACGCGACGAACCTGCCATCGGGGGACCACGAGGCGTCGGCGCGGTAGAGCTGGTCGCCGAAGCCCGAGGTCGTGAGCAACTCCGAATCGGCCCCGTCGGCATCGGTAATGTATATCTCCGCATGCCCGAGTCGGTTCGAGGTGAACGCGATGCGGCGACCGTCCGGCGAGAATGTCGGCTGCGCGTTCTGCGAGCCACGTCCGACGTTGATGCGGTGCGTTCCCCCTCCCCCGACGACTGGCGCCGCCACGAGGTCAACTCCGTCCTGCCCGTAGGCCCAGACGAGCGTCTTGCCGTCGGGCGAGAAAGTCGGCGTGATGTTCGTGCCGCCACCCGACGCCGAGACGCGTCGCGCGGTGCCGTTCCGCAGGTCGCGCACGACGATGTGCGTGCCATCGTCGGCGACCTCATGATAGGCGATCGTCGTCCCCTCGGGATGCCACGCCGGCGACATGCCCGACGAGGTGCCGGGCACCGGATGCGCGTTCTGCCCGTCGGAATCGACGACCCAGAGCGAACCGCCGCGTTCGAACATGATGCGCGTCGCGGCGGCGCCCGTCGTGCCGGTCATCCAGCGCTCGATCTCGTCGGAGACGGCATGCAGCGACATGCGCCCCTCGGCCGACGTCAGCGGCCGCACGAGCGAGAACTCGACATCGTTCATGACGTTGCCAGCGACGACGTCATGCAGGACGACCTTGAGCGAGCCACCCATGTTCACCGAGAGGTGCAGGACGGCCGCCGCGCCGAGGCGCGCGTAGAGCGGATAGTTGAGCGCGCCGGTCGGCATCTCGGCGTCCATCGGTGCGATGACCGAGACGCGGTCGCCGAAGTCCAGGTCGCGCGTAATGATCGCACGGATCGAATCGGCATCCTCGCCCTGCATCGGCAGCACGAAGACGCCCGGCCGTGCGGCACCGCTGTAGGTGAGCCCGATGCGGACCCCTTGGACCGTCGACGTATCCTGCGCCGGCGCGACGGCGAGCGGCAACAGCGAAGCCCCGAGGGCGAGGCAGGCGAGCGCACGAAGGCGCATCGGCGAAGTCATCGCAGCGTGGCGGGATCGAATGTGAACGAGACTGGCAGGATGTCGTCGGTGAACCCTTCGGGGAGCGCGCCGAAGCTCCGTGCGGCGGCCTCGACCGCTGCCTCGGCTTCGAGATCGAACTCGTAGTTCCCGCTGCGCTTCACGAACCGGAAGCCCGTCACCGAGCCGTCCCGGCGGATGAAGAAGAAGACCTCGGCCTTCAACCCTTGGTGCCGCGGCTTGAAGTTCAGCCGCACCTGCCGGACGATGTTCGCCAAGTACCCCGGAAACGGGAATTCGATCCCTTCGGTGCGCACGGTCGCGACGTCGGTGCCGGTGTTGCCGACCTCGCCGCCGCCGGCGGTGGGCGCCTTCGACACGTCCACGCGCTCCGGCGTCTTGGTCACGTTCGTCGTCGCGCGGGTTTGCGGGCGCGCGGCCTTCGTCGGCGCCTTGATCGGCGCGGCTTTCACCTGCTCGTTCATCTCGGCCTTCGGCGGCGCCTTCGCCTCCGGCGCGGGCGCCTTCGCCGGCGGCTCCTCGCGCACGACGCCGACGGCCGGCGGCCCCTTCGGCGCGGCGACGAGGTCGACGCGATACATCGGCGGGAGCACCGGCGGGCCCGCCGCCTTCCACACGACGAACGGGGCGACCGCGAGCGCGTGCAGCAGCACCGAGACCGCGAGCGGGCCCGTCAGGCCAGCCGGGCGCCGCAGCGCCGCACTCACCGCTCGACCTCCTCAGGCTCGGCGACGAGTCCGATGTTCCCGACGCCGGCCGCTCGCATGATCGCGAGCACCTGCACCGCCGTACCGTAGTCGACGCGCCGATCGGCGCGGAAATAGACGCCCTCCTGCCCCGCGTTCTGCGCGAGCGCGCGGAAGCTCGACCGGAACTCGGCGAGCGAGAGCCGGTCCTGGTCGACGAAGATGCGGCCGTCGGCCGTGACCGACACGACGAGCGGGCTCTTCTGGTTGAGCGGGCGCGCTTCCGCGCGCGGCAGCGAGACGTCGACGCCGCCCTGCATCATCGGCGCGGTGATCATGAAGATGATCATGAGGAGCATCATCACGTCGATCAGCGACACGACGTTGATCTCCGCGTTCAGCGGGGTCCGTTCCCCGCGGCCGCGGCGGCGCATGCTAGAGCCTTCCCTCGCGTGCCATGAGCGCGATCACCTCCGAGCCGAAGCCATCGAGCTCGCCCTCGAACCGGTTGAGGCGGGCGGCGAAGATGTTGTACCCGAAGTAGGCGGGGATGGCGACGGCGAGCGCCATCGCGGTCGCGATGAGCGCCTCGGCGACGCCGGGGGCGATCGCGGCGAGGTTCCCGGAGCCGCCGCGCGCGACGCCGAGGAACGCCTCGATGACGCCCAGCACCGTGCCGAGGAGACCGAGCAGCGGGCTGACCGACCCGACGACGGCGAGGAACGGGATGTAGGTGCCGAGCTGGTCGCGCTCCACGTTCGTCTCCGAGTCGAGCACGAGCCGCAGCGACTGCACCTGCGCGGCGGTCAGCGTCGCCGGCGTGCCCTGCTCGGTGCTCACGGTGCGCGTCTCGGTGAGGAACTGGAGGGCGCGCTGCAGCACGCGCGTATGCGCGCTCGGCTTCGAGCGCTTCGCGAGCGAGGCGGCGGCGTCGAGCCGCGGCGTGCGGTGGAACTCGGCCATGAACGTGCGCGCGGCGCGCTCGGCGCGGCGGAACGTGACCCACTTGGAGAGCATCACCGCCCACGAGAGCAGCGAGAGCAGCGCGAGCACGACGAGCACGACCTTCGTCTCGTCGCTCGCGTTCGTGATGAGTTCGAGCCGCGTCGCGGGGATCGCGGCGTTGGCCTGGGCGAGGAGATGGGCGGGCATCATGCGTGTACCCCGCTACCGCGCCGCGAACCAGTCGTACGTGCGCTTGAGCCCGTCCTCGAGCCCGACCTCGGGCGACCAGCCCAGTCCCTGCGCCGCCTTCGTGATGCTCACGACCGACCGGCGCTGCTCGCCCGGCCGCGGCGGGGCATGCTGGAGCGGCACCTCCTTGCCGGCGGCGCGCATGAGCGACTTCGCGAGGTCGACGACGGAGGTCTCGCGCGCGGTGCCGAGATTGAACGCACGATCGTCGACGCGGCCGGCGGGGATCGTCTTGATGCCGGCGGCGAGCACATGCGCGCGGGCGACGTCACCGACGTACACGTAGTCGCGCGTCTGGCCGCCGTCGCCGAAGACCGTCAGCGGCTGGCCATCGATGATGCGCTGGCAGAAGATCGCGACGACCCCGGCCTCGCCATGCGGGTCCTGCCGCGGGCCGAACACGTTCGCGAAGCGCAGCGACACGTAGTCGAGCCCCTGCACGCGCGCGTAGTACGAGAGGTAGAGCTCGACCGAGAACTTCGCGATGCCGTACGGCGACTCCGGATCCTTCGGATATGTCTCGATGTTCGGCGGCTGCACGAAGTCGCCGTAGACGGCGCCGCCGGTCGACGCGAAGAGCAGGCGCGTCGCGCGGCCGGTCCGGTGCACGGCATGCATGATGTTGACCGAGCCGCCGATGTTGACGTCGACGTCATACGCGGGGTCGGACACGCTCTTGCGGACGTCGATCTGCGCCGCGAGATGGCAGACGACATCGAACGCGCCGTCGCGGATGCACTCGGCGGCGGCCGGCGAGCGGATGTCCGCCTCGACGAACGTCGCGGCCGATGGGACCTGCGCGCGCTTGCCGCTCGAGAGGTTATCGAGGACCGTGACCGCGTAGCCTTCGGCGATGAAGGCATCGGCGACCGTCGACCCGATGAACCCTGCCCCACCCGTGATGAGGGCGCGTCGCTGTGCTGTCGTCATCCCTCAAGATAGGTGAAGGGCGCAGGGGCTCCTACCCGTCAGGGCATCTTCGCGGTGACCCGCGCGTCCAGTCCCGTCTTGAGCCCGCCGTCGACGAGCGCGATGACGACGGCACTCGTGCCCTGCTCCGTCACGCGCGTGACTTGGGCGACGGCGATGTCCTCCGCCGGCAACGGAACGCCGTTCGCGTCGACGCCCATCGCGCGCTGCACCGTCACCTGGTCCCCGGGCACGAGGCCGTCGCCGGAGCCCGCCGCGAAGATCACGTGCTGGCCCACGGTGGGCAGCACCGGGTCCTGATAGATCCAGACCACCTTCGTCGCGAGACCGAACTCGACCCGCGACGGGAAGACACCCGGCTCGAGCGCGAGCGTGTCGAGCGGCATGAGCCGCTGGCCCGGATACACATCCTCGTACTTCGTCAACAACAGCGCCTGCGCGCGCCCGCCCTCGCCATCGGTGATGAGCTTCACGACACCGGTCGGGACGATCACCCGCCCCTCCCGCTCGAGGAGCGGGCCATCGCGGAAGATGACGAAGCGTTCGTCGCGACGTCCCGACGCGCCCTCCGGCAACTGCACCCAGAGACGGTCGAACGGCTGGACGGGACGCGTCGAGAGCGTCGCGTCGACGGCATCGGACGACACCGCCTTGTCGACGCGACCGGCGCCGGCGATGCCGCTCGCGGCCGTGAGGAACGGCGATCGCAGATAGTCGCCTTGCCGGACCGCCGCGGCGCGCGAGCGCAAGACGAGCGACTGCCGCTCACCGCGCACGACGCGGAACCGCGCCGGGTTGAAGATGGTCATCGGCTGCTGCACGTAGACCGGTTCGTCGACGGCCATCGTGTCGGGCGCGGCGGCGAGCGTATCGCCGGCCATGCGAGCGGCCAACGTGTCGGCGGCCATCGCGGTGTCCGGAGGCGTTCCGGGCGTCGGCGCGGCCTCGCCCGAGATGATGAGCACCTGGTCCGGATAGATGAGGTGCGGGTTCTGCACCGTCGCCGTGTTGAGGCGATAGATCTCGGGCCAGCGGAAGGGGTCGCCGAGGTACTGCTGCGCGAGGTCCCACAGCGTGTCGCCCTTCCGGACCGTGTGCGTCACCTGCTGCGCCTGCTGCGCCGCGAGCGACACGGGGGCGAGCGCGACGCCCGTGAGGGCCACCGCGACGATGAGGCGAGACCGAAGGATGCGACGCATGGAGGAAGGGGCTCGGGACACGACGTCACCTCCCGGCACCTGGGGGGTGTCTGGGAGGTCTCGGGTTCAGACGATTCGTCGCCTTTTTTGGAAACAGTTGCGGGGGGCAGGGATAACGGAAACGGCGGTACGGCGGGGGGCGGTACGGGGGTCGGTACTGGATGCTTGCTACGGGGGTGATACCGGGGGGCGGGGTTGATGCGGGATGCGAGAGGGGGCGGCGGGACGGCCGCCCCCCTCACACCTCACACCTCACATCTAGCCCTCGACGGATGGAAGGAACCCAGACCTAGAAGGGCAGATCGTCATCCCCATCCATCGCCGCCGGGAACTCCTCGAAGCCTTCGCTGTTCGAGGCCTTCGCGCCGGCGGTCGCGCGGGCGGGGCGGGAGCCGGAGTCGTAGCCGCCGCCGTCGCCGCCGCGGCCACCGAGGAGGATGATCTCGCGGACGTTGATCTCGGTGACGTAGCGCGTCTGCTTGTCCTTGTCCTCGTACGTCCGGTACTCGATCGAGCCCTCGACGTAGAGCTTGTCCCCCTTCTTCGCGTAGCGCTCGACGACGTCGGCGAGGCCGGTGCCGCGGCCGCCGCCGTTCCAGGCGACGCACTTGTGCCACTCCGTCTTCTCCTGCTTCTCGCCCGACGCCGAGGTCCACTGGCGGCTCGTCGCGAGCGAGAAGTTCGCGACCTTGTTGCCACCGGAGGTCGAACGCACCTCGGGGTCGGCCCCGAGGTTCCCGATCAGCGTCACCTTGTTCAAGCTGCGGCTCACAGTGCCTCCTGGAATAGGTCAATCCGCGCAGGCACCATACCGGCGTCGCCCGGGCGCGGCGTCATCAATCGTTTTCCGATGGGTGGAATCTAACGCTCGGTCGCGACGGCCGTCGGTGCGCGACGCATGAGGACGGCGTCCTCGACCGGCGCCCGATAGTAGCCCTTGCGGCGCCCCATCTCGCTGAAGCCGCGGCTCTCATAGAGCGCGCGCGCGGCGGCGTTCGACGCGCGCACCTCGAGCCAGATCGTGCCCCCGCCGCGCCGCTCGACCTCGGCGATGAGGTCATCGAGCAGCGCCCCCCCTGCCCCGGCGCGCCGGCTCGACGGGGCGACCGCGAGGTTCGCGAGCTCGCATTCGTCGTCCAGGATCCACGCGATGCTGTAGCCGGCGACGTCTCCCTCCCGCACGGCGACGCGCAAGCGGACCTGCGGGTGCGCGAGCATCGAGCGGAACGCCCCCTCGCTCCAGGGATCAGCGAAGCTCGCGACCTCGATGGCGTGGATCGCCCGCATGTCCTCGGACGTCCCGTCGCGGATGGCGACGCTCACTCCCCGCGCTCCCGCCTCGCCTGCGCCTCGGCGAGGCGACCGTAGACCGGCTCCCATGACGCGAGGTCGACCGAACCGCGTGCCTCGAGCAACGGCCAGCATCGCTCGAGTCCTCGCGCATCGGCGGTCCCGGCGACCGCCTCGTCCGGTCCGATCGGCGTCGCGCCGAGCGCGGCGGCGCGCGCGGGGACATCGCTCGCGGGCGCAAGGCCCAGCGGTTCGACCGCGGTCACGATTCCCGCCGTGTCGGTCGTCACGAACGCGAGATACCGATCGCCCCGCAACGCGTCGATCGTCGCGAGCCAGGTGCCGCCCCTGTCGCGCGTCCCGTCCGCCGATGCGACGATGAGCGCGAGCGAGGGCACGGCGTAGAGCGGTCGGCCCGTGCCATGCGCGATGCCCTTCGCGATCGCCGCCGCGACGCGCAACGACGTGAAGCTGCCCGGTCCCTCGCCGCAGACGATGCGGTCGAGCGTGGCGAGCGACGCCCCCGCCTCGGCGAGCGCGTCGAGCACCGCCGGCATCAGATGCTCCCCGTCCTTGCTCCGCATGACGACGTCGCGCGTCGCGACGACGGCGCCGTCGTCCAGCACGGCGACGGTGCCCGTGCCGAGTGCGGCATCGAGCGCGAGGGTGAGGCCGGCGCGCGGATCGGGCTCGCTCACCACGAGAGCCGGCGCCGGTCCGGCGCGCCCGCGATGTGCTCGAGCCGCAGCGCGATGTGCGGGTCGGGCAGCATCCCCGCCGCGTGCTCGGGCCATTCGATGAGCACGAGCCCGCGCGACCGCACGACCTCGTCCCAGCCGAGTTGGTGCAGCTCCTCCGGCGACTTGATGCGGTAGAGGTCGAGATGCAGCACCGGCCCGCGCGGCGACGAGTACTCGTGCACGAGGCTGTACGTCGGGCTCGTCACCGGTTCGAGCGCGCCCTGCGCGCGCGCGATCGCCCGCACGAGCGTCGTCTTCCCCGCCCCGAGGTCGCCCGAGAGGACCACGCACGCGGGCAGCTGGAGCTCACGACCGAAACGCTCTCCCCACGCGGCGAGTCCCGCCTCGGTGAGGTCAGCGACGGGCACCCTTCCTCCGCGCCGCCGAGTCGCCCATCGCCGCCTTGAGGTCGAAGAGCTCGTCGCGCAGCCGCGCGGCGGTCTCGAAGTCGAGGTTGCGCGCCGCGACCTTCATCTCCTCCTCGAGCTTCGCGACGAGCCCCGGGAGGTCATCGGTGCCGTACGCCCGCTGCGCCTCGGCGACCTTCTTCTGCTTCTTGCGACCGCTGCGGTCGGCCTCGCGCTCCTCGGCCGCGTCGCGCGCGTCGGCGACGCGCGTGCTGATGCGCACCTGGTCGACGCTCTTGGTCACGCCGGCCGGCACGATGCCGTGCGCCTCATTGTGCGCCTGCTGGAGCGCACGGCGCCGCGCCGTCTCGTCGAGGCAGCGCTGCATCGAGCCGGTGACCTTGTCGGCGTAGAAGATCGCCTTCCCCTCGACGTGCCGCGCGGCGCGCCCGACGGTCTGGATCAGCGACCGATCGGAGCGCAGGAATCCTTCCTGATCCGCGTCGAGGATTGCGACGAGCGAGACCTCGGGGAGGTCGAGCCCTTCGCGCAGCAGGTTGATGCCGACGAGCACGTCGAACTCGCCGAGGCGGAGGCCGCGCACGATCTCCATGCGCTCGATCGCGTCGATGTCGGCGTGCATGTACCGCACGCGCACGCCGACCTGCGCGAGGTAGTCGGTGAGGTCCTCGGCCATGCGCTTCGTGAGCGTCGTGACGAGCACGCGCTCGCCGCGCCGCTCGCGCAACCGGATCTCGTGCAACAGGTCGTCGACCTGGCCCTTGACCGGCCTGATCTCGATGACCGGGTCGAGCAGGCCGGTCGGGCGGATCACCTGCTCGACGACGATGCCCTCGGAAAGCTTGAGCTCGAGGTCGCCGGGCGTCGCCGAGACGTTGATCGCGCGCGGCGTCAGCGCGAGGAACTCGTCGAACATGAGCGGCCGGTTGTCGAGCGCGCTCGGCAGCCGGAAGCCGTACTCGACGAGCGTGAGCTTGCGCGCGCGGTCGCCGTTGAACATCCCGCCGATCTGCGGCAGCGTCACGTGCGACTCGTCGACGACGACGAGGAAGTCGTCGGGGAAGTAGTCTAAGAGGCAGGCGGGACGGTCCCCTTCCTTCCTTCCGGCGAGGATGCGCGAGTAGTTCTCGATGCCCGGACAGGTGCCGATCTCAAGCATCATCTCGATGTCGAAGTTCGTGCGCGACTCGAGGCGCTGCGCCTCGAGCAGCTTGCCGGCGTCGCGCAGCACCTTGAGCCGCTCGGCCAGCTCGGCGCGGATCTCCTTGACCGCGCGCTCGAGCGTCGGGCGCGTCGTGACGAAGTGCTTCGCCGGGTAGATCGCGGCGCGCGGGAGCGTCGCGATCGCGCTGCCGGTCAACGGGTCGATCTTCGTGATGCGCTCGATCTCGTCGCCGAACATCTCGATGCGGACCGCCTGCTCCTCGTAGGCCGGGAAGATCTCGACGGTGTCGCCACGGACGCGGAAGGTGCCGCGCTCGAACGCGACGTCGTTGCGCCCGTACTGGATGCGCACGAGCGCGCGCAGGATCTCGTCGCGCGGCACCGTCTGCCCGACCGCCAGCGTGACCATCGACGCGCGGTACGTCTCGGGGTCGCCGAGGCCATAGATCGCCGAGACCGTCGCGACGATGACGACGTCCTCGCGCTCCATGAGCGACGACGTCGCGCGCAGCCGGAGCCGGTCGATGCCCTCGTTGATGATCGCGTCCTTCTCGATGTACGTGTCGCTCGACGGGACGTACGCCTCGGGCTGGTAGTAGTCGTAATACGAGATGAAGTACTCGACCGCGTTGTGCGGGAAGAACCCCTTGAGCTCGCCATAGAGCTGCGCGGCGAGCGTCTTGTTGTGCGAGAGGACGAGCGCCGGCTTGCCGAACTCGGCGATGACGTTCGCGACCGTCATCGTCTTGCCCGAGCCGGTGACGCCGAGAAGCGTCTGGAAGCGGTCGCCGCGCGCGAGGCCGGCGGTCAGCTCGCCGATCGCGCGGGGCTGGTCGCCGGCCGGCTGGAACGGGGCGCGGAGGTCGAACGAGGCCACGCCGTCCCTACGACCCGAGGCCCGGCAGGAGCGGGCGCTGCCACGGGATGCCCCAGAGGATCAGCAGCAGCGTGATGCCGATGAAGACGAGCGCCTTGCGATGCCGCGACGCGTCGTTCGCGGCGTTCTTCGCGACGATGCCGCCGATCGTCATGAGCACCGCCGCCGCGACCATCATCATCGGATGCTCGACGACGAAGAGGCGGAGCGACCGCTCCCCCATCGCCACGTCCATGTCGCGCATCGCGGTGCGCACGAAGGGGCTCACCATGTAGAGCAGCAGGCCGAGCAGCACCTGGAGGTGGAGCGACGCCATGAAGAACACCCCCGCGCGCCGCGCCGCGGCATACGGCCGCTCGCCCCCGATCCCCTGCGCCGCCCGGATCAGTGCGAGCGCGCCGAGCGCGAGGACGAGCCAGCGGAGGAGGTTGTGGGTGTGCAGGAGGAACGGGTGCATGGGTCGGAAGAGAGTGGAAGGTAGAGGGTAGAGAGTAGTACGTGCGATGCGGGGCGTTCACCCCGCCCCCTCGGCCGTCAGTCGCTCCCGCCGCGCCACCTCCGACACTCCCTTCACCCGCCGCGCCGCCTTGATGATCTTGTCGAGGTGCGCGAGGTTCTCGACCTCGACGAGCGCGGCGCCGCTCACGCGGCCGTCGACCGTCTTGAGCTCGAGCGCGCGGATGTCGGTCCCGGTGCCGCTCATCGCCGCCGCGAGGTCCGCGTACAGGCCGCGCCGGTCGTTCCCCTCGATCGACAGCCGGATCACGAAGCGCTCGCCGGCGCTCTCCTGCCAGTCGATCTCGAGCCGCCGCTCGGGTTCGTGCACGAGATGCAGCAGGTTCGGGCAGTCGGCGCGATGGATGCTGACGCCGCGCCCGCGCGTGACATACCCGACGACCGAGTCGCCCGGCACCGGCTGGCAACACTGCGCATAGCGCACCATGAGCCCGTCGACGCCTTGGATGCGCAGCCCCTTCGACGCGCCGGGCCGCCGCATGCGGTCGATGAGCCGCTCGAGCGCGCTCGGCTTGAGCGCGACCTCCTGCGTGACGTCGAGGTCGGGATAGATCGCCTTGAGCAGCTGGGTGACGGTGATGTCGCCCTGCCCGATGCTCGCGAAGACGTGGTCGGCGTTCGTGAGCTTGAGCGCCGTCGCGCCGCGCGCGAGCTCGGCGTCGGTGAGCTTCGCATGGCGGCGCCGGCGCAGCTCGCGCTCCAAGATCTCCTGGCCGACCGCGATGAACGTCTTGTGCTCCTCGTTCCGGAGCCATTGGCGGATGCGGTGCCGCGCGCGCCCGGTGCGCACGTGCGCGAGCCAGTCGCGGCTCGGTCGCGCCGTCGGCGCGCGGATGATCTCGACCGTCTCCGAGTTGCGCAGCTCGCGGGAGAGCGGGACGATGCGCCCGTTCACGCGTGCGCCCTGCGTGTGCAGGCCGACCTCGGTGTGCACCGCGAAGGCGAAGTCGATCGGCGTCGCCCCCTTCGGCAGCTGGATCACGTCGCCATGCGGCGTGAAGACGAAGATCTCGTCCTGGTAGAGGTCGAGCTTGAGGAACTCGAGGA
>CAYSAR010000024.1:0-17636 GCA_964428985.1 uncultured Gemmatimonadaceae bacterium
ATCTCGGCACTCTCGAGCGCGCCGGCGAGCGCCTCTTCGAGCGCCTCGCCGCTCGCGAAACGGTCGGCGGGATCCTTCGCCAGGCAACGCTCGATGATCGCCGCGAGCCGCTTCGGGACGGTGGGCGCGACCGAGGTCAGCGCCGGCGCGCGCTGCGTCACGTGCGCGACGAGCACCGCCGACGACACCGAGCCGTCGAACGGCAGCTTTCCGCTCAGCAGGTAGTAACCGACGACGCCGAGCGAGTAGAGGTCCGACCGGCCGTCGAGGGTCCCCCCCTGGATCTGCTCGGGACTCATGAAGTGCGCCGTGCCGAGCACATGCCCTTCGGCGGTGAGACCCGGCGCGCGCCCGGTGCGCGCGATGCCGAAGTCGGTCACGAGCGCGCGGTTCGTGCCGCGCTCGATCATGATGTTGTCGGGCTTGATGTCGCGGTGGATCACGCCGCGCGCATGCGCGTAGGCGAGCGCCCACGACACCTCGCGCAGGTATCGCACGACGTCGGCGGCGGGGAGGGGCCCGCGGTCCTTCACGCGCGAGCCGAGCGTCTCGCCGTCGACCAGCGCCATCGCGAAGAACGCGAAGCCCCTCCGCTCGTCGGCCCGGTAGATCGCGACGATGTGTGGATGCGACAGTTGGCCGGCGGTGCGCGCCTCGCGCAGGAACCGCGTGCGGATGTCGGTGTCGTTGCCGAGCGCCGGCGGCAGCACCTTGAGCGCGACGGGGCGGTCGAGCTTGATGTCGCGCGCGCGGAAGACGACGCCCATGCCGCCGCGGCCGATCTCCTGCTCGAGTTCGAATTCTCCGGCGAGTGCTGCCGGGAGATCGGCCAGCGAAGGATCGAGGGTCAGGGGCATCGCGCGAGGGCGGTGTCTTTCCGTGGGGGACGCGGACCCCGTTAATCTATCAGGGAATGACGGCACCGACGGCGATCCAGCACGAGGAAGAGGCGCTCGGCAAGGCGTTCGACGGACGCCTCGCGCGGCGGCTCTTCGCGTACGTGCGCCCGTACGGCTGGCTCGTGGCCGGCGCACTCGCGCTGCTGCTCGTGGAAGGGGCATTGCAGCTCGTACCCCCGATGCTGACCCGCCGCGTGATTGACGTCGCGATTCCCGCCGCCGACGGCGCGATGATCCGCGAGTCGGTGTTCTTGCTCCTCGCCGCGCTTGTGACGCAGGTGACCTGCTCCTATCTCGAGACGCTGCTCACCGGCATCCTCGGGCAGCGCGTCATGCACGACCTGCGACGCGAGATCTTCGCGAAGCTCCAGCGCCTGCCGGTGCAGTTCTTCGATCGCAACCCCGTCGGCCGGCTCGTCACGCGCGTCACGAGCGACGTCGAGAGCCTCAACGAGCTCTTCGCGAGCGGCGTGGTCGCCGGGCTCGGCGACCTCTTCACGCTGCTCGCGATCACCGTGCTCATGGTGATTGTCGACTGGCGGCTCGCGATCGCCGCGTACCTCGTCGTACCGGGCATCCTCTGGGTCTCGCGACTCTTCCGCGTGCACGTGCGCGAGGCGTACCGCGAGATCCGCACGCGGCTCGCGCGCATCAATGCGTTCCTCCAAGAGCGCATCGCCGGGATGCGTATCGTGCAGCTCTTCGGGCGCGAGGCCGACGAGATCGCGCAGTTCAAGGCGCATGACCGCGCGCACCTCGATGCGCACCTCAAGTCAATCACCGTCTACGCGCTCTACTTCCCCGCGATCGAGATCCTGACGACGATCGCGCTCGCGAGCCTGATCGTCGCGGCCGCGCCACGAGTCGAGGGGGGCGCACTCACCGTGGGGACCGTCGCCGCGTTCCTCCAGCTCGCGCGGCGCTTCTACCAGCCGCTTCAGGACCTCTCGGACAAGTACAACACGCTCCAGCAGGCGATGGCGAGCTCGGAGCGCGTGTTCCGCCTGCTCGACACGCCAGCGGCGGCGGGTACCGAGACCGTCGCGACGACGGCGGAGCATCCGACCCCTGACGAGGCCGAAGCACGCGCCTTGGCCATCGCCGCGCGGCGCCGCCGCGCACGGCAGGGCGTGACCGTCACGTTCGAGGACGTCTGGTTCGCGTATCAAGAGGAGCAGTGGGTCCTTCGCGGCGTGAGCTTCACCGTGCGGCCGGGGGAGACGCTCGCCCTCGTCGGGCACACCGGGGCGGGGAAGACGACCGTCATCAACCTCCTGCTGCGCTTCTACGAGCCGCAGAAGGGGCGCATCCTCATTGACGGCGCCGACATCCAGCAACTGCCGGTGGAGGAGGTCCGGCGCATGGTCGGGTACGTGCAGCAGGACATCTTCCTCTTCGCCGGTGACATCGCGACGAACATCCGGCTCGCGAACCCGCTCGGCGACGACGAGGTGCGCGCGGCCGCCGAGCGCGTCGGCGCCGACCGCGTCATCGCGCGACTGCCCGGCGGATACCAGCACGAGCTCGGCGAGCGGGGTTCGTCGGTGAGCGTCGGAGAGCGGCAACTCCTCTCGTTCGCGCGCGCGATCGCGTCGGACCCGGCGCTGCTCCTGCTCGATGAGGCCACGAGCGCCGTCGACAGCGAGGTCGAGGCCGAGATCCAGCGCGGGCTTGCGACGCTCATGAAGGGCCGCACGACGATCGCCGTCGCCCACCGGTTGAGCACGATCACGGCGGCCACCGAGATCCTCGTCATGCACCACGGCGAGGTCCGCGAGCGTGGCACGCATCGCGAATTGCTGGCAGCGGGAGGACTCTACGCCCGCCTGTATTCACTTCAGTCGGGAGACGTGGAAACAGTCGCGCAAGTGCCGTCGTAAAGGCGGTTCACGCGCTTGCCGGTACCCCGGAGCCCCGGTAGTTTCCGACCTCTAGATGCCCTATCTGCAGCTACAGGACCGTCAATTCCCGCTCCCGGCGGGCGACTCGACCATCGGCGCCCATGACGGGGCCTCGGTCCGGCTTCCCGGAGGCGACACCGGCGCCCGGGCCATCGTGACGGTCTCCCCGAAGGGCACGAGCATCCGACGCGGCGACGAGAACTCGGTCGTGTTCGTGAACGGGGTCCAGCTGGGTGTCGAACCGATCCCCCTTCTTCATGGTGACCGCGTCGAGATCGCTGGTTACGAGCTCCGCCTCGGCGAGGATCAGAAGGGGGGGAGTACCCAGTTCGTGAGCGCGTCCGACATCGCGGCGATGGCGCAGGCGAAGGCCGGTGCCGCCCCGAAGAAGCCCACGACAGCGACCGGCGGTCGCATCGTCTCGCTCGTCGACGGACGCGAATATGCGGTGCCCGAGCACGGGCTGACATTCGGCCGCGAGGTCGGCCATGATGTCGTCATCGCGTCGTCGGAGATCTCGCGCAAGCACGCGTCGATCGCGCCGGGTCCCGAGGGCTACGTCATCACCGACCACTCGACGAACGGCGTCTGGATCAACGGTCAGCGCATGGGTGACACGCAGGTGCTCGGCCGCGGCGACGTCATCAAGATGGGGAGCGAGGAGTTCCGCTTCTACGCCGACCTCGCGAAGCTGACGCCACCGCCGATCGTCGCGGCCGCTCCGTCAGCCCCACCGCCGGCGAAGCCGCCCGAACCGCCGGCTCCCGTCGTGCAGCCCGTTCCCGCAGCCAACGAACAGCTCGCCGGTGTGAAGGAACCCGGAGTCGAGCAGCCCGCGCCGACGCCGATGCCGCCGACCCCGGCGCCCATCCGCCAGCCCCTCGCGACGCTCCTCGTCCTCAACGAGGGCCCGATCAAGGGCAAGACGTTCGAGATCCACTCGGCGCTCACGAACATCGGGCGCGGCGAGCACAACGACATCTGCCTGAAGGACGAGTCGGTCTCCGACTCGCACGCGAAGCTCCAGAAGCGAGCAGACGGCTGGTGGATCGTCGACCAAGGCTCGACGAACGGCACGTACGTCGGCGGACGCCGCATCCAGGAGCAGCGCCTCGAGGGCGCGCCCGACCTCCGCTTCGGCGGGATCAAGATGGCGTTCCGCACGTCGGGCCCGGGCATCGCCGAGGACGTGGGCGGCACGCGCGCGATCGCCGCGGTGGACGCCGCGGCGCTGCGCCGGGCCGCCGCCTCGCGCACGCCGAGTCTCGCGAAGCCGGTGCCGCCACCGGCGCCTGAGGTCCGCAAGAAGGGCTGTGCCTCGGTCATCGCCTTCTTCCTCACGCTCGCCGGCACCGGTGCCGGCTTCCTCGCCCTCCTTCTGTTCGCGGGGCGCTGAGAGCGATGCAGATCCAAGTGGGGGCGGGCACGGATGTCGGCATGATCCGCTCCGGCAACGAGGACAACTTTTTCGCCGAGGCGGATGAGCGGCGCGGCGTCTTCGTCGTCGCCGACGGCATGGGCGGGCACGCGGCGGGCGAGGTGGCGAGCGAGATGGCGGTGCAGATCATCTCGAGGCATCTGCTGCCGCTCGCGAGCGTCAAGGACGACGGAGCGGCGGAGACTGTCGGTCGCGCGCTGCGCGAGGCGAACCGCGCGATCTACGAGCGCATGCTCGCCGAGGTCGACAAGCAGGGGATGGGCACGACGGCGTCAGTACTCGTGCTCTCCGACCATGGCTACCTGATCGGCCAGATCGGCGACTCCCGCATCTACCTGCTGCGCGATGGCGCGCTCGTGCAGATCACGAAAGACCACTCGTACGTGCAGGAGCAGGTCGACGCCGGTCTGCTGACGCCGGAGCAGTCGCGCTATCACCCCTATAGCAACGTCATCACCCGGTGCGTGGGCGCGAGCGAGGAGGTCGAGGGCGACATCTACGAGGGCGAGATCCGCGTCGGCGACGTGTTCCTCGTCTGCTCGGACGGTCTCACCGGCATGGTCGACGATCGTCGCCTTCAGCAGTTGCTGCTCGCGCGCTCGGGTCCCGGGCGGATCGTCGATTCGCTGATCGCCGAGGCGAACGGCCGCGGCGGGCTCGACAACATCACGGCGATCGTGATCCAGGTGGCGGGGATCGACGGCGGCGGGGCGGCTGGTACGGCAGGTCCGACCGATGCCGTTGGCGTGCATGGCTGACGCCACGAAGCAGCCGGAGACCGTCGGCGCTATCGCCGAACTCTACCTCGGCAATATCCTCTACGCGCTGGAGCGCTGTGCGCTCGCGCTCGCCGAGGAGGGCAAGCCGCAGGACGCCGCGTTCTATCGGGGGATCGGACGGATGCTGGCGGACGCGCGGGGGAAGGAGAAGGCGGAGCCGAAGGCGCGTTAGTCGCCCGCCGGCGGCCGCAACGATGCCGGTGCGTGGATCGGCGCGAACGCGGCGAAGTCGTATTCAAGCACCGACGGCACCGTCATGGTCGTCTCCTGCATGCTCACAATCGACTCCATGCGATGCGGCAGCAGGAAGCCGTTCACGACGCGATAGTCGGAGAAGCGCGTGAGCGCGCTCGTCCCCGCCTCGAGCTGCCGCGCCTCCACCATGAGTCCGGTGCTGCGCGCGTAGCATTCGTCGATTGACGGTCCGCCGCGCCAGGTGAGGCGCAGGCAATCGACCGTCTCGGCGCTGTCGCGCCGCGTCGCGATGAACTCCATCCGTTCGAACTGCTCCGGGTCGCGTCCCATCGTCCGCATGCCCTGCATCTCGAGCGGGCGCCTCATCTCTTCCTCGGTCGCGAGACGTGGGCGACCGTCCATCTCGACGGTCCACGCCGTCGTGCCGTCGAAGCCGAACTCCATCTGCCCCACGCCCGGCATCCCGATGACCATGTGGAATCGGTTCGGCGGCTGGACCGCGACCGTCAGCTCGGTCGACATGCCCGTGTTCGGGATCTCGGAGCGAGCGACCATGCGCATGCCCGGAATCGAATTGAGGCGCTGCTGCGGGTCGATCGCCGCGTTGTAGCGTTCCAGGATCGTGCGAGGCGATGGGTCCTGCGCGGTCGCCAAGGACGGCGCGAACGCGAGCGTCAGGAGCGCGAGGGCGATGGCGCGAACCGGCTTCATGAGGCCTCCTGGAGTCGGGCGATCACCGCGTCGCGGTCGACCGCCATCCTCTTCGTCGTGAACACACGCAGCCATCGCGCCGACTGATACAACTCCTCCGCGAGGACCGGCAGGTTGATCGCGCCGGCGATGCCGGCGTCGGTCAATCGCCGAACGCTGCCATCGCGCGCGAGCAACGGCAAGTCGAGGCCGAGCATGCGCTCCTTGCGCGGATAGTCGAGCAGCAGCTCGCCGGGGGCGAGGCCGTGCGCTCGTGCGAGCTCGTCCTCCACCCGGCGCGCACGCGCGCGGTCCTCGGCGATCCACTCGAGGTCGATACCGGTCAGCTCGGCGGCGGGGACCTCCATCGCGCGCTTGTAGAGCCGGCGCGAGCGGATCGCGTCGAGGAGCGCGGGAATCGTCGCGAGGGGGGCGCCCTCGCCGCCGCGGCGCGTCACGGCCCCCTCGCGCTCGAGCGCGTGCAGGATCCCCTCGTCGGTGAACGCCGCGAGCTCCTCGATGCGCACGACGCCCGCCGCGAGCGCGTCCTCGACGAGCCGCTTGTACATCGCCGTCGCGCTGCGCACGGCGTGGTGCCAATAGACGTTCCGGTACATCTGGTACTTCGCGAAGAGGAGCGACTCGAGCGCCGAGAGCCCCTTCTCGCGCAGGCCGACGGCAGTGCGCCCCGTCGCCGGGTCGGCGACGAGCACGAGCGCGTGGCGCAGACGGTCGACGTCGATCTCGCCGTACGCGACGCCGCACATCATCGCGTCGCGCTTGAGGTAGTCGATCTTGTCGAGGTCGATCGAGCCGGAGATCAGCCCTTGGAGCGGCGAGTCGCTGCGGCCGCGCACGAGGTCGTGGATGCGCTCGGGGGCGTCGGGCGCGAACTCGCGGCGCAGCACGTCGGCGATCTCCCCCTCACGCAGCAGTGGGCCGGCAACGTCCTCATGGTGCGGGACGCCGAGCTCCTCGAGCGAGTGCGAGAACGGGTAGTGGCCGATGTCGTGCAGCAGCGCCGCGGCGACGACGATCTCGCGGTCCTCGGCTGGGAACCGCGCGGCTGATGGGAACGCGGCGCCCCCGGCCGCGCCCGCCGATTCCTCGAGCACGCGTACCGTCTCGCGCGCGAGGTGGTACGCGCCGAGCGCGTGCTCGAATCGCGAATGCGTCGCGCCGGGATAAACGAGATGCGCGAGGCCGAGCTGCCGGACGTAGCGGAGACGCTGGAACGGCTTCGTGTCGAGGAGCCGGAGGAACGGGCCCTCGATACGGATGTTGTTCCAGAGTGGGTCGCGGAGGGTGGGCAGGATGGCTCCGTGGGATGGCATCACAAGTTATTGCGATGCTCGTCGGCCGGCTCGACGCGCTCGGCGTTGGCGCGCTGGGGCGGGGCGCGCGCACTACCAGGCGCCGGCGGCCGAACGATTGCCGCACGAAGTGGAGCGATTCCCCGGGTGGGTCAACGGCGACGTTCAGGGCGGCCCTGTCCGCTGGCTCGGCGATGGCCGCTGCGGGTTCTGCTGGAGCACGTCGCGTACGTACGTCGCCACCGCCACGACCTCGGCGTCGTCGAGCGGCGCGGGGTAGAGCCGCGGCATCGCGCCGGTGGGATTCCGCACGAACGCCGCGAGCGCGTCAACGGTGCGCTTGCGCGAGTTCGCGACGCCTTGCTCGCCGCGCGCGCCGTGGCACGCCGAACAGAAGTTCGCGAAGATCATCTCGCCGCGCACGACCGGCGGCTGCGACGCGACGAGGCCCTTTCCGTTGACCTCTGGGAGCGTCACGCTGTAGAACGCCTGCGCGCCGGCTTCGAGCGCGAGGATGACGACCTTCGGGCTGCCCTTGGTGTCGAACGTGCCGCGCGAGACGTTGCCCGACGTGAACGCGACGTACTGCCGGCCGCGCACGGAGTACGTGACGACGCCGCCGGCGAGACTGCCGTCGCTGCGGAACGTGTAGAGTTCGTTGCCGTTCGCGGCGTCGAGCGCGTAGAAGTTGCCGTCGATGTCGCCCGTGAACACGACGCCGCCGGCCGTCGGCGTCACGCCGGCGATCATCGGGTGCGTCATCTTCTTCTTCCAGCGGATGGCGCCGTCGTTGCCGTTGATCGCGTGCACCCAGCCCGTGGCTTCTTCGGTGGGGTCGGGCTTGAAGCCGGTGCCCATGTACAACTGCCCCGCGATGTACTCCTGCTCGCCGCTCATGAACGTCGCGCACCAGTCCACCGTGCCCACGTAGAGCGTCTGCGAGCGCGGGTCGAGCGCCGGCCCGTTCCACTGCACGCCGCCAAGCACGCCCGGGCAGGCGCGGATGCCGGTGGGCGTCGGGTCCTTGTCCGCGTTGAGGATGGTCGTGATCGGGATCCTGAACCTGGCGTCGTGGCTCACACGGTCGACGCTCGCGAGCAGTCCTTCCTTGCCGGCGATCGCCACGCGGTTCGATCCGTCGGCGGTGGTGTACAGCGCCGGCGCCGCGCTCAAGTCCCAGTCGTAGCCGTCGTTCGCGACGGTCTGATACCACCACTTGAGTTCGCCGGTGCGCGCGTCGAGCACGACGACCGAGTTGGAGAAGAGGTTGTCGCCGGGGCGCACCGCGGGGTTGAGGTCAGGCGCGGGGTTGCCGACCGGGACGAAGATCTCGCCGGTCGCGGGGTCGAGCGTGTACGAGGTCCACGTCCCGCCGCCGCCGCGATGGGCGGTCTCCGGGATCTTCCACGTGTCGGCGCCACGCTCGTTGCCGATCGGGATGGTATAGAACTTCCACTTCTGCTCGCCGGTCGCGGCGTCGAAGCCCATCATCGCGCCGCGAATGCCCCAGTCGCCGCCGGCGAGGCCGATGAACACCATGCCTTCCCACGCGACCGGCGCGCTACTCAGGAACTCGCCGACGCCTCCGTTCGCGGCCTTGGTCTCCCACAGCTGTTCGCCGGTCCGTGAACTGAGCGCGACGATGCGTCCGCCGGGCTGGCCACGGTAGACGCGTCCGTCGAGGTACGCCACGCCACGATTGATCGGGAACGGGTCGTCGGTGCGGGCGGTGTCGATCGCGCGCCAGATGAGCGCGCAGTTCGCGGCGTTGATCGCGACCGTCGTGTGTGCGGTGGTGAGGAACATCGTGTCGCCCACCACCACTGGGCCGGTCTGGAAGCCGCCCTCCTCGCCCATCCCGAACTCGCACACCGGCGCGAGCTGCGCCGCGTTGCTCGTCGTGACTTGGTTGAGCGGGGAGAAGCGCTGTCCGTCGAGCGTGCGGTTGTAGCTCGGCCAAGGATCGTTGGCGAGTGCGCCGCGCAGCGCGCCGCCGGCGATCGCGACGTCCGGTTCCCGCGCGCAGGCAGCGGTGGCGAGGATGCACAGGACGATGAACCACTGGATGAACCTGCCGGACCTGCCGCGCATGCGGCCCCCTTGACGGATGCCATTGCTGGCGTCGTGGTGCAGGCCGGAGATGTCGGAGGGACAAGGGCGGTCAGCGCCGGAGTTTGATACTCCGGGTGGCGCTGTAAGGTGTCAAGCAGGCCTCGTTCCACATTTGTGACGTCGGCATGCGCCCGTCACGTCACCTGCCAGTCTGTGAATGCTAGGTTGCGAGCGGCTGAACGTCAGGCCGCGAGGGCGGCCCAGCCGGCCAGAATGCCGACGGGGGAGCCAGGCCGCTCGCCCGACTCCCCCGCGTCCCAGTCCCGGCGCGTGTGCCTCACCCCGTCGGCCCCGCCCCCAAGATCGCCGCACTCACCGCGCTCCCGAACTTCTTGATGTTCTCCCCGAACATCTTCGCGAGCTTCGCGGCCTGGTCGTCGTACGCCTTGCCGTCCTTCCACGTGTTGCGCGGCATCAGGATCTCCGACGGCACGCCCTCGATCGCCGTCGGCACGTGCAGGCCGAACACGGGATCGGTCTCGGTCTTCACTCCGTCGAGCTTGCCGGCGAGCATCGCGCGCACCATCGCGCGCGTGTACGAGAGCTTCATGCGCTGGCCGGTGCCGTACGCGCCGCCGCTCCAGCCGGTGTTCACGAGCCAGACCTGGCTCTTGTGCTTACGCAGCAGCTCGCCGAGCATCTCGGCGTACTTCGTCGGGTGCCAGACGAGGAACACCGCGCCGAAGCAGGCCGAGAACGTCGCCTGCGGCTCGGTCACGCCGCGCTCGGTGCCGGCCAGCTTGGCCGTGTAGCCCGAAAGGAAGTAGTACATCGCCTGCTCGGGCGTGAGCTTCGCCACCGGCGGCAGCACGCCGAAGGCGTCGGCCGTGAGGAACACCACGTGCTGCGGGTGGTTGCCGCGGCCGCTCGGGACATGGTTGCGGATGTAGTGCAGCGGGTACGACGCGCGGGTGTTCTCGGTGATCGCCTGCGAGGCGAAGTCCACCTTCTTCGTGCCCGGCTCGAGCACCACGTTCTCGAGGATGGTGCCGAACATCTCCGTCGTCGCGTAGATGTCGGGCTCATGCTCCTTCGAGAGGTTGATGACCTTGGCGTAGCAGCCGCCCTCGAAGTTGAACGTGCCGTTCTCGCTCCAGCCGTGCTCGTCGTCGCCGATGAGCCCACGCTCGGGGTCGGCCGAGAGCGTCGTCTTGCCGGTGCCGGAGAGGCCGAAGAAGAGCGCGGTGTCGCCATCCTTGCCGATGTTCGCCGAGCAGTGCATCGAGAGCACGCCCTGCTTCGGGAGGAGATAATTCATCACCGTGAACATCGCCTTCTTGAGCTCGCCGGCGTAGCGCGTGCCGCCGATGAGGATCATGCGCTTCGAGAGATGCAGCACGATGAACGTGCCGCTGCGGGTCCCGTGCTTCGCCGGGTCGGCCTGCATCTCCGGCGCGTGCAGGATGCTGAAGTTCGGCGCGAACGTCGCGAGCTCGGCGAGCTCGGGCCGGATGAACATGTTCCGCACGAAGTTCGCGTGCCACGCGTTCGGCGTGACATAGCGGCACGAGAGGCGGTACGCGGCATCGGCGCCGCAGTAGAGGTCCTCGACGAAGAGCTCATCGAGCCCGTCGAGATAGGCACGCACGTCCTTGAGGAGCGCGTCGAAGTGCGCCTCGCTGAGCGGCTGGTTGACCTTGCCCCAGTCGACGTCACCCTCGGTCGAGGATTCCTTGACGATGAACTTGTCGTTCGGGGAGCGGCCGGTGTGCGGCGACGTGACGGCGACGAACGGCCCCATGTGGGCGAGTTCGCCCTCGTTGCGACGCACCGCGGCCTGCACGAGCTCGGGTGCCTCGAGGTTCCAGTGGACGGTCCCCCGCGGAGAGAGGCCCTGGGCGCCGAGTCCGGTCGCGCTCTCGCGGACGGCCTTCTTGGCGGAGGAGGAAGTCGATGTCATGGCATGGGTGAGTGGACGGTAGGACGCTTGCGCTGCTGCGCATCGATGACGGCGACGGCCGCCATGTTGACGATCTCCTGGACGTCGGCACTCTGCTCCAGCACGTGCACGGGGCGTTGCATGCCGACGAGGATGGGGCCGATCGCCGTGGCCCCGCCCAAATGTGTGAGCAATTTATATGAAATGTTGCCCGCGCTGAGGTTCGGGAAGATCAGCACGTTCGCGGCCTGCTTGAGGGCACTGAACGGGTAGCGCCCCGCGAGCACCTCGTCCGAGAACGCGGTGTCGGCCTGCATCTCGCCGTCGACGGTCAACAGCGGGTCCTTGAGGCGCAGCAACCGCACGGCCTCGGCGACCTTCTGCGGCTCGGCGTGCTTCACCGAGCCGAAGTTCGAGAACGAGAGCATCGCGATGCGCGGCTCGATGCCGAAGACGCGCGCGAGGTTCGCGCCCGACCACGCGATCTGCGCGAGCTGCTCGGCCGTCGGGTCGATGTTGATCGTCGTGTCGCCGAAGAAGACGACGTGCTTCTCGAACACGAGCATGTACAGGCCGGCGACGATCCCCGCGCGCGGGTGCGCGCCGATGATCTCGAGCGCCGGCCGCACCGTCTCGGGATAGTGCTTGCCGAGCCCGCCGACGAGCGCGTCGGCGTCGCCGACGGCGACCATCACCGAACCGAACGAGATGGCGCGCGAGATGCGCTGGTTGGCCTCGACGAGCGAGAGGCCTTTCCGCTGGCGACGCTGCCAGAGGTACTGCGCGTAGCGGTCGCGGTGCGGCGATGTGCCCGGCTCGATGAGCGTGATGCCGTCGAGCGAGAGGCCGAGTTCCTCGGCGGTCGCCTTCACCCGGTCGTGACGGCCGAGCAAGATCGGCTGCGCGATCGCCTCGTCGACGAGGATTTGCGCGGCGCGCAGGATCTTCGGGTCCTCGCCCTCGGGGAAGACGACGCGGCGCGGGTCGTGCTGCGCGCGGGTGATGATCCCGCGCATGATGCCGCGCGCGCGGCCGAGCCGCGTCTCGAGCTGGTCGCGATACTCGTCGAGGTCGATCATCTCCTTCGCGACGCCGCTGGCGACGGCGGCCCACGCGACGGCCGGCGCGACGCGGAGCAGCGCGCGCGGGTCGAACGGGAAGGGGATCAGGTACTCGGGCCCGAACTTCACGTTCGAGAGGCCATAGAGCGCCGAGACGCTCTCGGGCACGTCCTCGCGCGCGAGCGCGGCGAGGGCGCGTGTCGCCGCCATCTTCATCTCCTCGTTGATCTCGGTCGCGCGCGCGTCGAGCGCGCCGCGGAAGATGAACGGGAACCCGAGGACGTTGTTGACCTGGTTCGGATAGTCCGAGCGGCCGGTCGCGATGATCGCGTCGTCGCGCACGGCACGAACCTCGCCGGGGAGGATCTCCGGCACCGGGTTCGCGAGCGCGAAGATGATCGGCTGCTTCGCCATCCGCCTCACCATCTCGCCGGTCACCGCACCGGCGGCCGAGAGGCCCACGAAGACGTCGGCGCCGTCGAGCGCGTCGGCGATCGTGCGCGCCTTCGTCTTCGCCGCGAAGCGCGACTTGTACGGGTCCATGCCGGCCGCGCGGCCAGCGTAAATTACCCCTTCGCGGTCGCACATGGTGATGTGCTCGCGCTTGACGCCCAGCCGCACGTAGTGCTCGGCGGTGGAGATCGCCGCCGCGCCGGCGCCGGAGAAGACGACCCGGATCTTCTCGATCGACTTGCCGGTCACCTCGAGCGCGTTGAGCAGCGCCGCGCCGGAGATGATCGCCGTGCCGTGCTGGTCATCGTGGAAGACGGGGATCTTGAGCGTCTTCCGGAGCGTCTCCTCGATGTAGAAGCAGTCGGGCGCCTTGATGTCCTCGAGGTTGATGCCGCCGACCGTCGGCTCGAGGAGCTGGCAGAACTTGATGACGTCATCAGGGTTCTCCGAGCCGACCTCGAGGTCGAAGACGTCGAGGTCGGCGAACTGCTTGAAGAGGTTCCCCTTGCCTTCCATGACCGGCTTGCCGGCGATCGCCCCGATGTTGCCGAGGCCGAGCACCGCCGTGCCGTTCGTGACGACCGCGACGAGGTTGCCCTTCGCGGTGTACTTGTACGCGTCCTCGGCGTTGTCCTTGATCTCCAGGCAGGGCTCAGCGACGCCTGGGGAGTAGGCGAGCGCGAGGTCGCGTTGGTTGCCGAGGGGTTTGGTGGGAACGACGGCGATCTTGCCCGGGCGGCCGCGGGCGTGGTACTCGAGGGCGTCCTCTCGCTTCATTCGTGGGAATCTAACGGTGTCCTAGGGTGCTGGATGAGGGGCGCCCGGAAGCGCCCGGCGACGAGAGTCGCGGGGAGTGGTGCCAAGGGCTCGGTGCGAGGGAGGATGCGATGGGGGATGCGGGGGCAGCGATGCGAGGGGCTTCCACGTAGAGGTGGCATGCGAGGCTTTTGGCGGGTGTTCGGGCGGGGGGCCGTCGTCTTGCAGGCGCTGGTGGCGTTCGCGCTGCCGGTCGTCGATGCGACCGTCGTGCATGCCCCGGTCGAGGCGCACTGGGAGGACGCGTCCGACGCGTCCTGCCCGACACAACATGACCAAGCGACCTGCGCGACCTGCCAGTCGGGACGCCTCGCGGGCAGCATGCCCGTTGGGGCGACTGAGATGCCGGCTTCGGCTCGCGTCGTGCGCACGGGGCAGTCGGACGCTGCCGCGCGGTCCACTCCCTCGCCGACGCGCGGCGTCGCCGCCTCGAGGGCTCCACCCGCAGCCTGAGTCGCCGGGCGCCGAGCCAGCGCGACCGGAACCGCGTGACGCCATCCGGCGTGCGCTGTCCAACGACTGAGGAACCCTGATGCGACATGTCCTGCGCGCGGCCGTCGCGGCCGCGCTGATCGTCCCTTGCTCGACCGCGAGAGCCGAGGTCGCACCCGCCGTCATCGGCGTCGTGACCGATACCGCCGGCCGCCCGCTCGCGAGCGCGAACGTACTCGTCGCCGAGGTCGCGCGCGTCGCGACGACGAACGCCGAAGGGGAGTTCGTGCTGCGCGGTCTCCCCGCCGGCGAGTACCACCTCAACGTCACGCGCATCGGCTACGCGCCGGGCCATGTCGTCGTGCGCGTGCCGCCCGACGGACCCGATGTGCGGCTCACGATCGTGCTTCGCCTGACGCCATTGCGGCTCACGTCGGTCGTCGTCAGCGCGACGCCGACCGGCACCGAGTCGCAAGTGCAGGCCGCGATGGAGCTCTCGGGGCGCGCACTCGCGCGTTCGCTCGGCAACTCGGTCGCGGCGACGCTCGCCGCCGAGCCCGGCGTGAGCCAGCGCTTCTCGGGGCCGGCGGCGAGCATGCCAGTGATCCGCGGCCTCACCGGGGACCGCATCCTCGTGCTCCAGGACGGCGAGCGCTCGGGCGACCTCGCGTCGTCCTCGGCGGACCATGCGGTGTCGGTGGATGCGCTCGCGGCCCAGCGCATCGAGGTCGTCCGCGGGCCCGCCTCGCTGTTGCACGGCAACAACGCGCTCGGCGGCGTCGTGAACGTCATCTCGAACGACATCCCGACGAGCGTGCCGACGCATCTCGAGGGAACGATCGCGGCGCAGACGGAAAGCGCGACGCCGGGCGGCGCGCTCAATGCCGGCATCACGAGCGCCCTCGGGACGCGCGGGGCGCTGCACGCGCGCGTGGGGGTGCGCGACCAGGCGTCGCTGCGCACCGGTGGGGGCCGACCCCTCGACGGCACCGACGCGCGCACGATGAACGGGACGCTCGGCTACGGCTTCATCGGCGAGCGTGGCAACGCCGGGGTCGCGTTGCGCCTGTATGACTTCGAGTACGGCTTGCCGGCGGCGGTCGGCGATCCCGAGGCGGGGATCCGCGTCGATGGGCGTCGCGTCGGGCTCAGTGCCCGCGGCGCGATGCAGGTGCGGTCCGCGATGGTGCCGTACGTCCGCGTCGAGGGGAGCGCGCAGGACTACGAGCACGATGAGATCGAGCCCGGCGGTGAGATCGGCACGACCTTCACGCTGCGCACGCAGACGCTGAACGCGCAGGCGACGACGGCACTCGGCCGCGCGAAGGGCGCGATCGGCCTGCAAGGGCTCTTCAAGCAGTACGCGGCGGAAGGGGAAGAAGCGCTCACGCCCGCCGCTGACGCGTCGAGCGTCGGGCTCTTCGTCTATCAGGAGTTGCCGCTCGCGCGTCACGAAGAGGACCACGAAGGCACCGAACACGGCGCGCGACTCCAGGTCGGCGCGCGATTCGACGCGTACAGCATCGCATCGAAGGCAGGGGACGTGAAGTTCGGTGCGCCGCGCGACCTCGACTTCAACAACGGCTCGGGGTCGATCGGCCTCAGCGTGCCGCTCGGCGAGCGCGTGTCGTTGAGCGGGAGCGTCGCGCGCGCGTTCCGCGCGCCGACGGTCGAGGAGCTCTTCTCGAATGCGTTCCATCATGCGGCCGGGACGTACGACGTCGGCAATCCCAACCTGCGCGCCGAGCAGAGCACCGGCGGCGAGATCATCCTGCGCGCGACGGGACGTCGCGCCACGGCGCAACTGTCGGCGTACGTCAATCGCGTAAGCGACTATATCACGCCCGACATCACGGGTGACACGCTCAACGACGAGGGTGAGACCGTCCCGCTCAATCGCTTCACGCAGGCCGATGCCGAACTGCGCGGCGTCGAGGGGAGCGTCGAGGTGCAGGTCGCCGAGCACGTCGTCGCGAGCCTCATGGGTGATGTCGTGCGCGGCTCGTTCCGCGACGGCGACACGCCGTTGCCATTCATGCCCCCGGCGCGCATCGGCGGCGGCGTGCGATGGGAGTCGGGCGCATGGTCGGCGGGTGGCGAGGTCCGTCACGCCTTCGCGCAGACGCGCGTGAGCGGCGGCGATGTCGACATCCCGACCGACGCGTACACGTTCGTGAATCTAAATGCGGGCTATCAGTGGTTGCAGGACAACGCAGTGCACGAGGTGTTGCTGCGCGTGGACAATGCGGGGGATGCGCGGTACTTCGATGCGGCGAGCAGGGTGAAGCGGTTCGCGGCGAATCCGGGGCGGAACGTCTCGCTGGTGTACAGGCTGGCGTTCTAGGGTGTGAGATGGGAGATGGGAGATGGGAGATGGGAGAGCAGTTCACTCACATCTCCCATCTCCCATCTCACATCTAGACAGCAACCGTTCTCGCCGCCGCCACCTCGTCAAACGTCCCCGCCACCTGCACGCTCCCTCCCGTCACATGCCACCGCCCCATCGCCATGACGTCGGTGATGGCGCCGCGGTCGTCGAGCACGGCGAGGTCGGCGCTCGCGCCGACGGCGAGGTGGCCTTTGCCGGTGAGGCGGAGGAGGCGCGCGGGATTGCGCGTGAATGCGGGGAGCACGCGCTCGAGAGGCTCGCCCATGCCGAGTAGCGTGCGCAGCGCGAACGCCGGTGAGCCCGGATCGCCGATGTCCATCGAGACGATGCGCCCCTCGGGATCGAATACGCCGAGGCAGCCGCCACCGTCGGAGCTCACGCTCACGCGGTCGGGCGGTCCGCCGGCGTCGAGGTAGTTGAGCAGCGCGTCCTGCGCGGTGTAGGCGTCCTCGCCTTCGAGCACGGGGAACGCGGTGATGTCGACATGACACCCGGCCTTCGCGAGCGCGACCGCCTCGGGCAGGAGCGCGGTGCGCCGGTTCACGTGCGTTGGGTTGAAGACGCGGGCCGGCAGCTCGGAGGTCGCGAGCGCGTCGCGGATCAGCGCAAGGCCACGCTCCCCATCGCCGACGTGGATGTGCACGATGCCGGCCTTGCCGGTCAACAGTCCGCCGACGTGCGCCTCGCTCGCGAGCCGCAGGAACTCCTCGAGCGTCGGCTGGCTCGAGCGGTGGTCGGCGATCGCGGTCTTCGCGCCGACGATCGGGTCGACGTGCGCGATGTCGCCGCGGACGGAGCCGGTGAGCGTGACTGGCGGGATGTGATAACCCGCGGTGAAGCACCAGGCCGAGAGCCCCTCGGCGCGCAGGCCGAGCGCGGCGGTGACGAGCTCGCGCGGGTGTCGCGTTGCGTCATCGGTGCCGAGGAGCCCGACGACGCTCGTGATGCCGTTGCGCGTGAAGCGCGAGAGGGGGAGCGGCGGGACCTTGCTCTGCGCGCCGGCCTCGCCCCCGCCGCCGGTGATGTGCACGTGCGTGTCGACGAGGCCGGGGATCACGCGGCGCCCTTCGAGGTCGCGCACGCGGACGTTCATCGCGACGGGGAATCGCGGGGCCTCGTCGCCGATCCAGACGATCGTGGAACCGGCAACGAGGAGGGATCTGACGCCCTTCGGTTCGGGGGCGTAAAGGGAGGCGTTCGCGAGGAGGGTGAGCATGGCCCTTGTGGGATGAACACGTAGCCTGACACCTCGTACCCCGCGGCCAGCGCCTGCTCTGGC
>CAYSAR010000025.1:0-12318 GCA_964428985.1 uncultured Gemmatimonadaceae bacterium
GCGCAGGTCGGCGGCGACGGGACGCGTTCCGTTGCGGGCGACGAGGCGCGCGGCATCGGAGGGACGGATCGCCTCGTGCGATCCGTCCTGCTGCGCCGCGACGTCGTCGGCGGGGAGCGACGTCGCGACGGCGCGGTGCGCGTCGAACGCGAATCGCAGGCGCTCGACCGTCGCCTTCCCCGCCTCGGCGAAGAGCGTCAGCGCGACGAGCGCGATCACCGGCCAGATGATCCGCTCCGGCTTCGTGATATAGACGGTGTCGCGGCGGTGGCTCAGGCGGCCCTCAGGGCGCGGTGTGGCACGCCTGAAACATGCCGGCGGCCCCGGTCTTGCGCCAATCGACCGCATGACCCATCGCCCCGACATCGACGGCCTCCGCGCGCTCGCCGTGATCCCCGTCGTGCTCTTCCATATGGACCTCGCCGCGTTCGGCGGCGGCTTCACCGGCGTCGACGTCTTCTTCGTGATCAGCGGCTACCTGATCACCGGCATCATCGTGCACGACCTGACGACGCGCGGCCGGCGCTTCTCGCTCGCGACATTCTACGAGCGACGCGTGCGGCGCATCTTCCCTGCGCTCTTCACCGTGCTCGCGGTCACGACGATCCTCGCGGCGATGATCCTCCTCCCGCGCGACTTCGAGGCGTTCGCGAAATCGCTCGTCGCGACGGCGGCGTTCGCGTCGAACATCCATTTCGACCGGCAGTTCGGGTACTTCGATACCGAGGCGCACGCGAAGCCGTTGCTGCACACGTGGTCGCTGGCGGTGGAGGAGCAGTTCTATCTCGTGTTCCCGCTGTTGATGGTCGCGCTGTTCGCCTGGGTGATGCGAAGGACGGCGTTCACCACCGAGGCGCAGAGGGGAACGGCGAGGGCCACCGAGGGGGACGGCGGGGCTTCACTCACCAGCGAGTCCGCGAGGGGGACGGCGAGGTCCGCCGAGGACGGCAACGACGCTTGGGGGGGCTTCCGCCTCCAGGTTCGGCGGGTGCGCCTGGTGCTCGGGCTCTTGGCGCTTGCCTCGTTCGCGTTGGCGACCTGGCAGGTGTTCTCGGGGCGCGCAAACTCCGCCTTCTACCTCGCGCCGGCGCGGGCGTGGGAGTTGTTGCTCGGTTCGCTGCTCGCGCTCGGCGCGTTCCCGGCATTCCGCGCGCGCCGTGCGGCCGAGTGCGCCGCGGTGGCGGGCCTCGCTCTCTTGGGAACGGCTTTCCTGACGTTCTCTCTGGAGACCCCCTTCCCAGGCCCCGCCGCGCTCGTGCCGACGCTCGGAGCGGCGCTCCTGATCCACAGCGGCTCAGTGGTGACCAGCAGTCCCCCTACCCCTCCTGTGATCGACGAGAGCCGACCCACGATCGTCGCGCGCCTTCTCTCGTCTCGCCCCCTCGTCGGGATCGGCCTCATATCCTACTCCCTTTACCTCTGGCACTGGGCCCTCCTCTCCATGGCCCGCCACTGGACCCTCGAGCCCCTGACGCTTGCGCAGACCACGGCCGTCGTCCTCTTCTCCGTCGCCGCGTCGGCGGCGTCATGGAAGTGGATCGAACAGCCCGCACGTTCGCGAAAGGGGATGCGGGGGAGGACTCGAGATGCGATGACTGGGGCGAGAGGCGAGATGCGAGGTCCGGCGCCCCTCCTCGAAACTCGACTCTCGACTCAGTCATCGCATCTCGAGTCGTCCCGTACCCAGCCGAGAGCCTGGTCCCGCCCCGCGATCTTCGCCGCCGGCGCCGCCCTCTCCGCCGCCGCGATCGGCGTCGGTGTCCTCGGCGCCGTCTCCGGCGGTTGGCCCTCGCGCATCGACCCGACCGTCCTCGCGCTCGACGCCGCGCAGCTCGACTTCAACAAGGAGCGGCCCCGCTGCCATGGCGACGACCGCCATGCCATCCCCTATCGCGACACCTGTCGGTTCGGTGCACCAACCGTCGCGCCGCGGTACGCGGTCTGGGGCGATTCGCACGCGGCCGAGCTCGCCGTCGCGTTGGGGGAGGTCGCCGAACGCGTCGGGGAGTCGGTGCGCATGATCAGCTTCAGCGCCTGCCCGCCCGCCCTCCCGGTCGCCGAGGCCGCGCGCAGCCCCGGCTGCCTTGTGCACAACCGGGCGATGCTCGATGGCATCCGCGCCGACCGCCATGTCGAGACGGTCTTCCTCACCGCGCGGTACTCGCAAGCGGTCGACGAGCTCGGGGACGGCTACTTCGACCGACTGGGCGACGTCGCGCGCGAACTCGTCGACGCCGGCAAGCGCGTCGCGATTGTCTATCCCTCGCCCGAATATCCGTACCTCGTCCCGGTGCAGCTCGCGCGCGCCGCCCATCGCGAGGAGTCACTCGATTCACTCGGCCTTTCGCGCGACCTATTCGAGGCGCGCCGCGCGCCGTACCGCGCCGCCCTCGACCGGATCCGCGCGAAGGGAAGGATCGAGATGGTCGACCCCGCCGCCCGCCTCTGCGACGCGGAACGGTGCCGCATCTACGCGGAAGGGCACGTGTTGTACTTCGATGACGATCATCTGAGTTTGGCGGGAGCGAGATACCTCGCGCCGTTGTTCGCGCCGTGGTTCGATCTTCCCGCATCGGCACTGGTGGCGAACCAATGACTCTTGCCTGATGCGTGTTGCGGAGGGGGACTCGAGATGCGATGAGTGAGGCGAGAGGCGAGGAAGGATGCGGGGCCTCGCATCTCGGCTCTCGCATCACTCATCGCATCTCGAGTCTCCCCCCGCATCCCGCACCGAAATAGCATCGGGGGTGAACCTGCAGTGGAACGGCGGGGATTCCGGGCCCCGACGACTCACCACAGATCACACCCCCGATGAACTACCGATGGGAGCTGGGAGAGGCGAGATGTGAGGCTCACCTCTCGGTCTTCAGTTGTTCCCCGCTCCCTTACTCCTCGGACTCGGCCTCGACCACCTTATTGATTCCAAGCACCGTCTTCACCTTCTCCTCGATCTCACCCATCACCTGCGGATTGTCACGCAGGAACATCTTCGCGTTCTCGCGGCCCTGGCCGATCCGCTGGGTGCCGTAGCTGTACCAGGCCCCCGACTTCTCGATGATCCCCGACTCGGCGCCGATGTCGACCAGCAGCGACGTGTGCGAGATCCCCTCCGCGTACATGATGTCGAACTCGGCCTGCTTGAACGGCGGCGCGACCTTGTTCTTCACCACCTTCACCCGGACGTGCGAGCCGATCACGTCCTCCTTCTCCTTCACCGGGCCGATGCGCCGGATGTCGAGGCGCAGCGACGCGTAGAACTTCAGGGCCTTGCCACCGGTCGTCGTCTCGGGATTGCCGAACATCACGCCGATCTTCTCACGCAGCTGGTTGATGAAGATCACCGAGCAGTTCGACCGGGCGATCGCACCGGTGAGCTTGCGCAGCGCCTGGCTCATGAGCCGCGCCTGCAACCCCACGTGCGAATCTCCCATCTCCCCCTCGATCTCGGCCTTGGGGACCAGGGCCGCGACCGAGTCGATCACGATCACATCCACCGCACCGGAGCGAACGAGGATCTCGCAGATCTCCATCGCCTGCTCGCCCGTGTCGGGCTGCGAGACGAGGAGCTTGTCGATGTCCACGCCCAGCTTTGCGGCGTACTCCGTGTCCAACGCATGCTCGGCGTCGATGAACGCCGCCGTCCCGCCCTGCTTCTGCGCGTTCGCGACCACGTGCAGACAGAGAGTCGTCTTGCCCGAGCTCTCGGGCCCGTAGATCTCCGTCACCCGTCCCCGCGGGATCCCGCCGACGCCAATCGCCGCATCGAGGTTGATCGCCCCCGTCGGGATCGCATCGACTTTCACCTTCGCCCCATCCGCGCCCATCTTCATGATGGCGCCCTTCCCAAACGACTTCTCGATCTGCGAGACGGCGAGCCCCAACGCCTTCTTGCGGTCGTCCATCTTGCGATCGTCCAACTGTGCGGCGGTCGTGGCCATCAACGCCTCGGATGGTCGCGCTGGTGATGCAACTCACCAGCTCGTGGAGGGAATCTAGCCCGCGCAGAGTGCGGGGCCACCCCGAAGGAACTGCGAACGGACACCGGCTTCAGAGACCCCGAAGAAATGGCGAACTTCCAGCAATTGCGCAAGAGCCCGCCTTGCCTCCTTCCCCATTTTCTTCACCCGACTGATACTTTTCGATACGCCTCGCCGCCAGAATCAAACAACTCTTTTGATACCAATGGCTTAACTAGTCTCAGCCACGTTGAAAGCACGTGGGAAGAGTGTTGATCGACACCTCTTTTCCACAACAATCCACACCTCAACGGCTCACCGAGAAGGCATTCTCGACGTGCTTGACAAGCACGCGCTCGCCGTCCAGGAGCACCCCCACGACATCGAACCGGTACTGCTCCGCGGCGCGCCCGTGACGGTCGATCCACACGTGCGCACTCTTCGTCAATTCGCGCTGCTTGCGATGGTGCACCGCTTCCACCGGATCGCCGAACTCGCTTCCCTTCCGCGCCTTCACTTCGACGAACGCGATCACCTCGTCGCGCTGCGTGATGAGGTCGATGTCGCGTCGCCCATTCCGGAATCGACGGTAGACCACGCGCCATCCCTTCCGCGCGAGCCATCGCTCGGCGATGCGCTCGCCCAGTTCACCTAGGCGTTGGTTGTGCTTCGTCATGGGCGCGAAGCTACGATTGCCGTGCCAAGAGCCCGGCATCGTGCGCACGCCAGTGACGCCGTTTTGCCGCGAGGGGGGAATCTCCCACGACCCTCACTGAGATTCGCCGACGGCCGCGCTATCCCGTTCGCGATACCTTTTGAAGGCCATCGTCCTTCAAGGAGTCGCCATGCCCGCGCGCATCCGAGCGTTCCTGCGCCCACCGGTCGTCCTCGCGGCGCTTCCCCTCGCGCTCTCCCTCGGCCTCGCGCTCTCGCCGAGCACGGCCAGCGCGATCCCCCCCTTCGCGCGGAAGTACGGTGTCAGCTGCGCGATGTGCCACGCGCCGGTACCGCGGCTCAACGACTTCGGCGCGGCGTTCGCCGCGAACGGCTTCGAGTTCGCGGTCGGGGAGGTCCCGCGCGATACGATCAATACCGGCGACCCGCTGCTCCGCCTCGCACGCGACATCCCGATCGGCGTGCGCGTCGACGCGTACCAGCGTCTCCTCTCGAAGAAGGCCGCCGGCGAGGCGACGCTCGACCAGCAACTGCCGTACACGGTGAAGGTGCTCACCGGCGGGCAGGTCGCCGACAAGATCAGCTACTACATGTACTTCCTCGCCTCGGAACGCGGCGAGGTCGCGGGGCTCGAGGACGCGTACATCCAGTTCACCGACATCGGCGGCAGCGGCGTGAGCGTAGTCGTCGGACAGTTCCAGATGTCCGATCCGCTCTTCAAGCGCGAGGTGCGCCTGCCGTTCGAGGACTACCACGCGTACCGTCTGCGCGTCGGCGACACGCGCACCGACCTCACGTACGAGCGGGGTCTCATGGCGACCTGGTCGACGTTCGACGGCACCGACCTGACCGTCGAGGTCGTGAACGGTCAGGGACTCGCGGCGGCGAACAACGCGCGCCAGTACGACCGCGACTCCGACCAGACCGGCATGCTGCGCCTTTCGCAGGCACTCGGCTCCCTTCGCGTCGGCGCGTTCGGGTATGCCGGGCGGGAGTCGGCGAATGGCGTTCGCAGCACGGTGCGCATGTTTGGGCCCGACGCCACGATCCCGGTCGGCAGCGTAGGCGAACTGAACCTACAGTTCTATCGGAGATGGGACTCCGATCCCTTCCTCGGTCGATGCAGCGTGCTCGAGCCCTGTCCTGGTGGCGAAACGGCGCCGTTCGGGACATCGGTCGATGCTGCGATGGCGGAGTTGATCCTCTGGCCAGCGGGTCCCGCCGGACGCTGGTACGTTACCGCGTTGGTGAACCACCTTGAGGCCGACAGTCCGGTGATCTCGTTGCGGCTCGGCGAGCAGGACACGCCGACGGGTTTCCTCACGCGCTATCGCACGACGTCGCTCGGCGTGCATTATCTGCTGAAGCGGAACGTGCGACTGATGAGCGAGGCGGGGTGGGACACCGATCGCGAGCAGTTGCGGCTCGTCACCGGCTTCACGGCGGGGTTCTAGATGGAACACGCGATGCGCATCGTGCCCGTCGCCGTGGCGATGGCGGTCGCGGCGTTCGTGGCCGTTCGGCCGGGAGACGGCGACGAGGGCCAGCAATCGCCCGACGCCGCGATCATCGCGCGCGGGGACAGTGTATACCACGGCAAGCTCGGTGGCGCGATCTGCGTCACCTGCCACGGGCAGAACGCGAAGGGACTCCCCGGCATGGGGCCCGACCTCACCGATAAGGTCTGGCTTCATGGCGATGGCACGGTGAAGTCGATCGAGACGATCGTGCGCACGGGCGTCGCGAAGCCGAAGAAGACGAGCGTCGCGATGCCGCCGTTCGGCGGCGTGCCGCTCGATAGCGCCAAGGTCCTCGCGGTCGCGACGTACATCCACTCGTTGGGAGGAGCCAAGTGAACCTCTTCTCCGGCCCCAGCCTCGTCACGATGCTCCACGGCATCGTCCTCGCCGGCGGCGGGATCGTGATGCTGATCCTCTCGCTCTACGTGCTGGCGACGTCCGCCGCGCCGCAGGGCGGCATGGTCCGCGACGCGCAGGCGCACAACCTCGCGCGCGTCTCGACGTTCGCCGCCGTGCTCCTCTGGCTCACCGTCATCGGCGGCACCTACCTCGTCTTCCCGATGTATCGCGTCGCGCCGCCGGAAGGGGTCGAGAACCTCGCCGACTATCCGCGCGCCTATCTCATGGCCGATGAGGGGCGGCGCTGGCTCCACGCGTTCGGCATGGAGATCAAGGAGCACATGCCCTGGATCGCCGCTATGCTCGCGACCGCGGCGGCGTTCATCGCGCGGCGCTACCGACGCTCGCTCCTGGCCGACACGCGGCTCCGCCGCATGACCGGCATGCTGCTCACGGTGAGCCTCCTGCTCGTCTCCGTCGCCGGCTTGCTCGGCGTCTTCGTCAACAAAGTCGCCCCGGTGGACTGAGCCATGACGACTGCCAACGAATCCCACGGCGCTGCGCTCGCAGCGATCCTCGCCGCCGCGATCGGTGCGGCGACGCTCGGCCTGCTCGTCTTGCTCGGAGAGATGGGCGTCTTCTCGGCTCCCGCGCTCTTCCCACCGTCAGGCGGTCTCTCTGGCCGATCGACGTTCGCCGTGATCGCGTGGCTCATCTCCTGGTTCGTTCTCGATCGCCGATGGGCAGGGCGTGAGGCCCCGCGCGCGACCTATGCCTGGGCGCTCGCGCTCGTCGCGTTCAGCGTGCTCGCGACGTTCCCGCCGGTGTGGGGGATCCTCTGAGCCACCCCGGCCGCCGTTGGCTGACGGCGGCACTCGCGCTCCTCTGCTTCGCGCGGGGCGCGTCGGCACAGCGCGTCTCGGGGACGATCATCGACGGACAGTCGCGCCTCGGCCTTCCCGGCGTCGTGCTCTCCCAGCTGGACGCCGATGGCCGGACGCTCGCGCGGACGCTCTCCGGCGCCGGCGGCCGTTACTCGCTCGCGATGGATGCGAACGCGCGAACGGTGCGCGTCGTGCGGCTCGGCTACGTCGCGCGTGACTTGACGCTCGGAGAGCTCGCCTCGGGCGAGATCGTCATGCAGCGCATCCCGCAGTCGATGCTACCGCTGCGGGTCGAGGCGAAGGAATGTTCGGCCCTCTCGGGAAACAGCGCCGCGGTCGCGCTGCTCGACCAAGCACGTGCCGGCCTGCTGTCTGCCGTCGTGTCACGCACCGGCGACCCGGTCTCGGCGGTGCGGCTCCGCTATGAACGCCGGCTCAACGACGATGGCGATCACGACGGGCAGAAGGTCCGGATCGATTCGGCCGCCAACACGCACCGGACATTCGTCACCGCGCCGACCGGGAGCGAGTTGGCCGAGCGGGGCTTCCTCGAGGAGAAGGAGGTGGGGCTCGTGCTGCACGGGCCCGACGCCGACGTCTTCCTCGACGATGGCTTCGTGAACGCGTACTGCTTCCGCGTCGCGCGAGCGAACAGGGCGCGGCCGCGCGAGGTCGGACTCGAGTTCGCGCCGGCCCGCCGCGCTCGCGACCGCATCGACATCGAAGGGACCGTCTGGGTCGACACCGCCGCGCGCGAGCTGCGGCAGATCCAGTTCCGTTACCTCGGCCTGCCGCGCGACATCGAACGGCGTGAGCCAGGCGGCGAGGTCGGTTTCCTCACGCTCGCGAACGGTCTCGTCCTCGTCGACCGCTGGCGCCTGCGTCTCGTCGGCATCACGCACGACACGCTCCCGCCCCTCCCTGGACGACGCGACGCGGCGCCCGTCGTGCGCAACCGCCTGCATGTGATGGAGACGGGCGGCGAGGTGGCCTCGGTGGGCTGGGGCGAGCACGCGTACGAGGCGCCACTCGGCACGCTCGACCTGCTCGTCCAGACCGCCGACAGCCAACCCGCCGTCGGCGCACAGCTCTGGCTCGAGGACACCGATTACGCGACGACGATCGATTCATCCGGGCGCGCACGCATCCCGCGGCTCTTGCCCGGACGGTACTCGTTGCTCGCATACGACTCGACGACCGTCCCGATCGACCTGCCGATCCCGACGGGGGTGCGTTTCGAGGCGCACCGTGACTCGGTTCATGCGGTCGCGCTCGTGATGCCGACGGCCGAGAGTTACATGCGGGATCGGTGCGGCGTGCGACAACTCGTACGGACGGACACCGTTCCGTGGATCCTCGGCCGCATCCGTCGCGCCGACGGCGGACTCATCGAGCCCGGCATCGTGCGCGCGAAGAAGGAAGTCCGCAACGGCACGTGGGAGCCAGTGACCGAACTCTTCCGCGTCGAGTCCGACGGCCTCTTCTGGATCTGCTCACGCGAACTGGCGCACGAGAAGGACACCATCCTCGAGTACCAGATCCGCAGTGGGCGCCGGCACGAGCTGCGTCTTGAGCTGCGGCGCGACCTGAACATCGTGCCGTTCGACATCGAACCGTAGGCGGCAGGCAGTCGGACTTACAGTCGGCGGAACACGCTGTCGATGCGAATCCCACAGGTTGCGAAAACTTCGTCCTCTACTCGCTCGATCGTCCAGCGTTCAGGACCGCGATGAATCTCGACTGTCGCCTCTCGGGAATCCGAACAGCGCGCCCCCGGATTGGCGATCCAAGCAACCCGCGCACGCACGGTGTCGTTGGTGCCCGCCCAACTTAGAATCCGCACCAATCGACACGGCTGGGCTCCTGCCGCCCAAACTGCCCGATTCGCGTCTGGCCTTCATGGTCGTCCGTACCGTCAGGGATCGTCTCGTCGCCACGGAAGCGGGGTTCCCCCCGAGTTAGGTCCAGTCTTGCGCAAGGGTTACGCTACGCCGCGCTCCGATCCCCCGCGATCCGGTCCAGGTCCTCGAGCCCGACGAGCACATCGCGAGGCTTCGAACCATCGGGCGGCCCGAGCACGCCGGCAAGATGTAGCTGGTCGATGATCCGCGCCGCACGCCCGTAGCCGATCTTCAAGCGCCGTTGGAGCAGCGAAGTCGACCCGCCCTGGTGCTGCACGCACACCTCGGCGGCCTCGCGGAAGAGCTTGTCGCGGTCGCCGATCTCCTCCGCCTGCTCCTCGCCGCCGCCGGCCTCGAGTGCCTCGCGCGCGCGCACTGCCTCGAGGATGTCGGCCTCGTCGGCATGCTCGTCGATCGCGATGAGCCCCTGCGCCTCCATCGCCGCCTTCCGCGCCTCCTTGCGCTCGACATACCACTTCATGAGGCGCTCGGTGTCCTCGTTGCTGAGGAACGCGCCCTGCAAGCGTGACGGCTCGCTCTTCCCCGGCGGGATGAAGAGCATGTCGCCGTTGCCAAGCAGGCTCTCGGCGCCCATGCCGTCGATGATCGTGCGGCTGTCGATCTGGCTTGCGACGCGGAATGCGATGCGGCTCGGGAAGTTCGCCTTGATGAGGCCGGTGATGACGTTCACGCTCGGCCGCTGGGTCGCGAGGATCAGGTGGATGCCGATCGCGCGCGCCTTCTGCGCGAGCATCGCGAGCGGCGTCTCGACCTCGGCGGCGACCGTCATCATGAGGTCGGCGAGCTCGTCGATCACGACGACGATGTACGGCAGCACGCCGCCCTTGTACTCGCGGTCCTCGAACCCGACGTTCGGGTCCTTCGGCTTCCGCAGCGCGACGCCGTCGCGGACCTTCGTGTTGAAGTCCTGGATGTTGCGCGCGCCGTTCTCGGCCAGCAGGGCGTAACGCTCCTGCATCTCGAGCACGGCCCACTTGAGCACCGCCGCCGCGTCGCGATTGTCGGTCACGACCTTGTGCCGCAGGTGCGGCAGCACGTTGTAGACGCTGAGCTCGACCATCTTCGGGTCGACCATCAGGAAGCGCAGCGTCTTCGGCGTGTGCCGGTAGATCAGCGACGTGATGATCGTGTTCACGCACACCGACTTGCCCGAGCCGGTCGCGCCGGCGATGAGCAGGTGCGGCATCTTCGCGAGGTCGTTGACGACCGCGCGGCCCTCGAGGTCCTTGCCGAGCGCGATCGGCAGTGCCATCGGCCGCGTCTGATAGTCGCGGCTCTCGAGCATCTCGCGGAACGCGACCATCTCGGGACTCGGGTTAGGCACCTCGACGCCGACGGCGCCCTTCCCCGGGATCGGCGCGACGACGCGGATGCTCGGTGCACGCATCGCGAGCGCGAGGTCGTTCGCGAGGTTCGCGAACTGACGCACCTTCACGCCGGGCGCGGGCTCGATCTCGAACTGGGTCACCGTGGGGCCCGTCGTACGACCGCTCAGCGTGCCGTCAACCTTGAACGTGCGCAGCGACTCGATGAGCTTCGCGCCCATCGCGTCGAGTTGCGCCTTGCCCTCCTCGTGATTCTGCTCGGGGGGCGGCGTGAGGAGGTCGGGCGTCGGCAACTCGCTCTCGTCCTCGACCTTGAGCCGCAGCTGCGCCGGATCCTTCGTGCTCGCGACGCGGGCGATGCCGCCGGTGCGCGCGCGCGTGCGCGACGCCTTCGACGACTCGACGTCGGCGGCGATGGCGTCGTCGTCGTCCGCGATCGGCGTCGCCGGCTTCCTCCGGGACGGCAGCGCCTCGGTCGCGAGCGAGGGGTCGATCGCCGGCATCTCGGCCGCGTCGGGCTCGAGCTGCTCGGCCTTCGTGATCGTCTCCGCCGGCTTCGCGCGACGGCCGATGCCGAGCGCGGCGCGCACGGGGTTCCAACCGATCGTCACCGCGAGCAAGGCGCTCAGGGCGATCGCCAGGATGAACCAGGCGCCGCCGCTCCCGACGACGCCCGCGAGGTAGTACGCGATGAACGAACCCCAGAGTCCCGCGAGGGGATCGAACGCGCCGGGCGACACGACACCCGCACGCGCGAGCCCCGCGATGACGGGCACGAGGACCGTGAATCCCGCCGTGAGGAAGAGGAGGCGACGGTCATCGCGATCGGGGACGCGACCGAGGAGGCGCAACGCATGCGCCGCCGGGACGAGCGGGATGATCGCCGCGGTGATCCCGCCCAAGAGGTTCAGGACCGTCCAGCGGATGCAGCCGCCGACGGGGCCGAACGGTCCACCCGCGGCGAAGCAGCTCTCGTCGGCGCCGGGCGTACGGCCGAAGAGCAGCGCACCGGCGATGAAGAGCGAACCGAGCAGCAGCGCGATGCCGAGCACCTCGCGCTTGATGTGCGTGCGTCGAGCGATCCTCGCGAGTTCCTCGAGCGACGGCTCCGGCGCCGGGGGCGCGGCCTTGTCACGCTTCACGCGGGTCCGCCGGGGCTTGGGGGCGAGGGGAGATTCGAGGAGGATCGGGTCGTCGGAGGGCTTCTTGGGCACGACTACTAGACGATTTCGGGCGGGCTTCGGTAAATGCAGGGTGAGCTCCCCGTACCGTCTACTCCGGATCCGCTCGGAAGATCGCGATGCGCGACAGGCGAATGACGGACGCGCTCACGCGGAGGAGATTGAGATCCACGCTCCCATTCGCGAGCTCGACCCAGTCTCCCTGCGCGTCGAGGCCGTGGAGGCGGAGACCGTCGCGCTCGGCCGCCGGCACGCCAGCGAGCGTGAACGTGAGACTCGCCGTCATCGGGTTCACGAGCTCGATGCCCTCCGGCCCGAGTTCGACGACCGTCCCCTCGACGATGCGCGCGTTCGCGGGCCAGGTGAGGGCCGGGCGCGCGTGGATCACCATGCCCGGCGGCCCCGCGTTCGACGGAATCGACAGTCGCAACAGCCCACCGAGCAACGTCACGTTGCGCGTGCCGCCGTTCGGGATCGTCGTCCCCGCACGCACACTCAGTTGCACCGACGCGGTGA
>CAYSAR010000025.1:12328-16922 GCA_964428985.1 uncultured Gemmatimonadaceae bacterium
CTGCTTGGTGACGCCCTCGGCCTGCGCGCTGATCGTGACCTCGCCGATCTCCCGCGCGGTCACTAACCCCGTCCCGCTCACCGTCGCGATCGTCTCGTCGGACGAGCTCCACGCGAGCTCGACGTCGGTGAGCACGGAGTCTTGCGGCCCGATGGCCGTCGCGGTGAGCGTGCGGCTCGTTCCGTCGAGGAGGATCCCATCGGTCGGCGCGCCGGTCACGTCGATGCGCACGACGCTCACGAGCGGCGCGGCGATCGGGTCGGTCGAGCACGCCGCCGCGGCGAGCGCGAGCAGGAGCGCGGCGCGCCTCATCGCAGCGCCCTCCACCCGACTTCGAGCCGCAGCGACGACGCCTCCTGCGCCGCTTCGTAGACGCGCATGCGTTGGAGGCGATACCCGACGGCGACGTCGAACGGCTGGCCGATGAACGACCAGCGCAGCGCCGTCTCTCCCTCGAAACCGGTCAGCGCGTCGTCGCCCGAGGGACCGCCGAACGGCAGGTAGCCGCTCACGCGCGCCTCGAGCGTGAGCGGTGAGGGCGCGAGGCGCGTCGCGGCACGCAGGCCGGCGCGCGCGATCGTGTGCATCTCGCCGTGCGCGAGCCCGGTCGCGCGCTCGAAGCCGGCATGGTTCCCGAGCGCGAGTTCGAGCGCGAGGTCACCGAGGGCGTCGCGCACGCGCGCACCGCCGATGCGCTCGACGAGGCCGCCGAGACCCTGGAGCACCGACGCGTCGAGGTAGGTGAGGTCATCGCCGCCGAGCGTCGACTGGTGCAGGCGCAGCGCGAAGCCGAGGCCATCGCGCGAGGTGAGTCCCGTCGCGCCGCGACCGCGCGGCCGCAGCCAGTACTCGGCATCGACGCCGCGCAGCGCGATGTCGCGCTCGGGGATGACGACGCCGAGCCGCGCCGTGTGCGCGCGCACCGCCTGCCCGACGATCGCGACGTGGAGGCGTTCGGGCGCCTGCGCCGAGAGCGCGAGCGGGACGCAGGGAAGGAGTGCGCCGGTCGCGAGCAGCACGCGCACGCACCGCCTCATCGCGGCTCCGGCGCGATGCGCACCGTCACGACGTGGTTGCGCAACCGTCCGCGGTTCACGTCGAGCACGCGCTGGATGCTGCGATCATGCTCGGCGCGCGTCGCCTCGTTCGCCGCGATGTTCGCGGGAATCGGCCGGCTCCGCGACGTCGCGATGATCGCCGCGACGCTCGCGACGATCGCGCCGCCGACGAGATACGCGCGACCATCGTCGGAGAACCGGTCACGCAGCGTCTCGTCGGCGCGACCGGCGGTCGCGATCGCGAGCGTGAACCCCGTGAAGACGACGCCCTTCGCGAGGAGCGGCCCGCGCGCCGGCGCGACCGACTCCGGCAGCAGCGCCGACGCCGCGAGCGGCGGCTCGGGCTCGAGCATCGGCGGACTCCCCTCGACGACGAGCGCATAGCGCGTGACGACCGAATCGCGATCGTCCGCGAGGTCATGCGCGACGAGGACGAGGTCGTGGCCGCCGGGAGGCAGGAGCACGCGCCGCCCGTCGTTCGCCCGCAGCTCGAGGCGCACCGAATCGCCCGTGCCCGATGCGTGTTGGAGCACCGCCCCCTCGGCATCGACGACCGCGACGGAGACGCGCACGCGCCGCGTCGCGATCACATCGACGCGTCCGGTCGCGTTCGCGCCGCCGACGCGCTGCGTCGCCGGGGCGCGCGCGACGGCCCCGAGCGTGCGTTCGCGGGCGATGTCGAGGAGCGAGTCGAGACCGTGCCAGCGCATCTCCGGCCGGTAGCGCGCGTCGGGGGCGATGCGGACGAGCGCGCGCAAGTGGCGTAGCGCGCTGTCGGGGTGCTGGTGGCGCTTCTCGTCGTCCGGATAGAACGCCGCCGCCATGAGGAGGCGCCACCGCACGCGCTGCGCGAGTGGGAGCGACTGCTCGCTCCCCGCGATGCCGCGGCCGCGTCGCAGCGCGTCGGCGTAGCGCAGGTCGTTGATGTCACCGGTGATGCGGTCGAGTACGTCGTCGACGGGCGAGGCCGCGCGCGCCCGCGCCTGCTGCGCCCCGGCGAGCGCCGGGAGGAGCGAGGCGAGGAGCAAGACGACGTGTGCCACGCGCGCCGGCGCGCGCCTCATGGGCACCTCGGGTTCCGCCACCCCACCGTCGTCTCCTGGTTCGACCGGACGGTCACCGTCGTGTCCCACGACACGCAGCGCTCCGAGCGGATCGAGAGACGCACGCTCCCCGGTCCCACGCTGACGCGCTGGAGGCCCTTCTCGCCGATCACCTGCGCCGATCCACCGTTCACGTAGAGCACGGCGAGCGGCATGCGGCTGCCGATGCGCACCGTGCCCGGCGGGCCGGTCGGCGCGGGTGCTGGCGGTGGCGCGGCGGTGGCCTTCGTCTCGACCGAGACGGGCTTCGTCTCGGCCGACGCCGCCTTCGAGTCGGTCGACCCCGATCTCGTCTCGCTCGCGGTGGGGGCGCTCGGCTGCGGCGCCGGCGGCGCGCGATCGACGACCGGCGGTGTCGACGACGTGGTCGTGTCGGACGCCGGCACCTGGTTCGCGTCGATGATGCCGTTCACGAGCAGCAGCGCCGTACCGAACGCGGCGACGGCACCGATGCCAAGCACGGCGCGCATCGGCCAGCTCAGCGGGACGCGCAGCCCGCCCGATGGCGTCGCGCGCGGCCGGTTCACGACGACCGGCCGCGCCGGCGTGTCGATGATCTCCGTGATCGCGCCCGATTCGCCGCTGCGCCCCGCCGCCTTGAACGCCGACACCGCGTCGGCGACGGTCGGGAAGCGCAGCGCCGCGTCCTTCTGGAGCATGCGATGCACCACCTGCTCGACCGCCTCGGGAAGGTCGGGCCGGATCGTGCGCAGCGGCGGGATCGGGTCGAACAGATGCCCGCGCATCACCTCGCCGATCGTGTCGCCGGGGAACGGCGTCGCGCCGGTGAGCAGCTCGTACGCGACGACGCCGAGCGCGTACTGGTCCGACCCGCTGCCGATGAGCCCGCCGTTGAAGTACTCCGGGCTCATGTAGTGCGGCGTGCCGAAGACGTGGCCCGAGATCGTGAGCCGGTCGACCTCGTCGAGCTTCGCGATGCCGAAGTCGGTCACGAAGAGCCAATCGTCCTGGTCGAGCATGATGTTCGCCGGCTTCACGTCGCGATGGATCACGCCGCGCCGGTGCGCGTAGTGCAGCGCCTGCCCGACGTCGCTCACGATCGCCTCGGTGCGCCGGAACGTCTGCGCGCCCTCCTGCCGGATGAGCTCGTGCAGCGACCGCCCCTCGACGTAGCGCATCACGTAGTACGCGAGTTCGGCGTCCTCGCCGACCGCGAAGATGCTGATGATGTGCGGATGGTCGAGCGCCGCCGCGATGCGCGCCTCGCGCCGGAAGCGGCCGAGCGCCGCCGGCGACGACATGTGCGCCGGGTTCATCACCTTGATCGCAACCTGTCGGTCGAGCGCGAGGTCGCGCGCGAGGAAGACGGTCGCCATCCCACCCTCGCCGAGCGCGGTCATGACGTCGAAGCGACCGAGCGTCGCGCGACGGATGCGTTCGAGGAGCGGGACGCCGCCGGCGGGCGTGGTGGCGGGAGGTGCGTTCAGCGGAGGGACCTCGCTCGAGCCGGTGCGGGGGAGTAATCCTCTGGAGGACGACTCAGCCCGTCGCGGGGACACGAAGTGATGCACTTCGAGCCCTGCGTCCGAGACACGAGAGATGCGGATGCGCGAGGATGGCATCGCTCCCGGGTACCGAGACCGTCGGTCCATGTTCCGTCACATAGTGCGCGCCGTCACATGCACCATGCCCAATCCCGCACAGTGCAGCGCGGGAAGCGTTTGTCAGCGCATGACTTCCAATGTGATGGTCCGCCCGTGGGCCACCGGGACGACGTCGTAGGCGTCCCGTCGCGCGGCGACGGCGAGGTCGCCCTCGAAGCCGCTCTCGCGCAGCGACGCGGCGTGCGGCGCGGCGGCGATCGCGCGCGCAGGATCCTCCGCATGCGCGCGCCAGAGCGCGAGCGCCCGCTGCGTCGCCTCGTCCGACGGCGCGAGGTCGCGCAGTCCCTCGGCGATCGCGCCGGCACAGGCGGTGTCCTCGAGCGCCTCCTCCCCCGAGCGCCCCGCGGCGAGCAGCGTCACGCCACGGCCGTCCTCGAGCGCCGCACGCAGCGCGCGCGTCACGGCGGCGAGGTTCACGAACGCGGCGACGACGACGAGCCGCGCCGCGCTCGCGCGCAGCAGCGCGGCGGTGCCGTTCGTCGTCGTCGAGAGCACGGGACGCCCGTGCAGGCGTTCGGGCGTGTACTCGAGCGGCGAGTTGCCGATGTCGAAGCCGGGCAGCGGGACGTTCCCGCGTTCGCCGCCGAGCACGACCGACGCGCGACCGAGTCCGTGCGCACGGTCGAACGCGTCGTCCGGATCGCCGAACGCCTCGATGCGCGCGGCGCCGTGCGCGAGCGCGGTGACGACGACCGTCGACCAGCGCAGCACGTCGATGACGGCGACGGCACGGCCGGCGAGCGAGGCCACGCTCGCCGCTTGCCACCGGTCGACCGTCGTGACCGTCGCGGCGCGGGCGCTCATGCGA